>JAEWIW010000418.1 GCA_023386855.1 Bacteroidota bacterium
TCATGGGGATGGATCTGGCAATGCACATCTGATGTTTGAAGAAGGGTCACCATTTGTCGGCCTTTCCCGGTTTTAAGCGGTTTAAAGGCGGGTTGCTGGCGGTCTTCATTGGGCATATTCATTGCCGACAGGGGATTAAGCGAAAATCCCAGGCTGGCCAGGGTCGAATACTGCAGGAAATTCCTGCGTGAAGCACTGTGGTTCATGGCTGATGATTCGGGTTGATGATGAATAAGGTTGCGGTATCGGTATGAACGCTGTTTACTTACTGGTTTTGTTTTTTATTTCCTGGAAGGGACCATACTTATGCTGTTGTTCATTGTAGCCATCAGCGTATGGACCGAATGGCTCGTCGAAAGATTTTTTAGAAATGTCTTTCCAGTCGCCCGACTGATCTTTATGTGGACGTGTTTGTGAATTCACAAAGGCTGCAACATCCCATGCCTGTTCATCCGAAAGAACTGCATTGGCATGTGTTGCCTGGTTGAAAGGCATATTGCTTTTTACGAAGGAAGAAAACTTTGAGATCCTGAATAACCCTGCACCATCATTATAGCTGTGCGGACCCCATAATGGAGGATAAATATATCCTTTACCATCAGGGTTTGGAATGCCTGCACCATCCTGGCCATGGCAGGATTGACATGAACTGGTATATACGATCCTTCCTTTTGCGGTATCGGCTGCACGATCCATAAATGGTAGCGTGGGAAGACCGGAACTGTAGGGTTGTTTGCCTTTAGGCACATCCTTTCCAAGCCAACTGAAGTATGCACGCATTGCCTGCATCTCGTTGCTGTTACTATCGGGATGAGTGCCGTTCAGGCTTCTTTCAAAACAGTCGTTAATTCTTTTGGTAACAGTTTCAACGCTATTGCTCCTGGCCCTGAATTTAGGATAGGTAGCATTCACTGCGCTGAAGTTATTACCCCATTGCCTTGTACCGGCATCGAGATGGCAGTTCTGGCAATTCATGCCATTCGATATTTTCTTTACGGAACCATTTGGTCCAAAATAGGCAGCGGTATTCCGGATCAGGTCTTCACCATAGAGTACCATTTCTCTTTCTTTCCCGGTAAGCTGCTGGTCAAGATCAAGGCTTGGAGCTACCCATGCTGAATCAGCAGGGGGTGCGGATGAAATAAGGGGTTGCCTGGAAGAAGGACCGATCAGTTCATGAATGATCACGCCAACGACTCCCAGGGAAAGCAGGATAACGAACCAGTTTGAGCGGATAGCCCTTTGCATGTAAAATGTTTTAAGTGTTTACATTTAAAATTAACCATCCTGCTCCTGCAAAGGAGTGACTATTGTCACACCCCGTGGCACGCCCCCGTGCCACGCCCCCGTGCCACGGGGTCAAAAACCGGCCTTCAGAAAACTCCATCCCTGCTCCTGTTTCAGCACCAGTTCCACTACCCCGCTGGGTACGAAACCGACACCTCCCAGTACCTGGTCTTCCGAAATATGATTATGCTTCATGGTATTCCTGCACAGCACGAATTTTACCTCCTGCTTCATCATGGCCGCTATTTCATTGGGAAAGTTCGACTTCTCCTTTAAAACAAAACCAAAGCCTTGTCCATGCACTACCATTTCAACCTGTACACTATCGCCCCAGGTTTCCTTAAGAGCCCTGATATTATTTATTATGCCCCGTTGGCCTGCTGTATCAGAAGTACTCATCTGGACCACTACACGATGAATGGAATTTTTAGCGCGGGCTTTTACATGGTTCGACTGGCTCATGGCCATCATTGAACTAAGCGCAAAAAAAATCGTCAAGATGATTGACGACCTAAAAGAGAATTTACTTAACATACTTATGTTGGTTTTATGAAGATGACGTGCCCTGTTCCTGATTTTTCTTTTTAAATAATCCAAACAATAACATGCCAAGCACAGCGAAGTATATTGTACTTCTTACCGGGTTTGATGTTATTGCACAGTTTCCTGTAAGGCAACCTATATATTTCCAATAAAGGAAACCGCCGATGGCTCCAACGGCGGCTCCTATGATATGCAATTTATGATCGGTTATCCACTTCTTCATACACTACTTCTGATTCCTTTTTTGAAACATTCCTGGTATTTACTGCACATCCATTCACACCACAACATCCTATATTGGCGATGGCCATGAAGGACAGAAATGCGCCTGCGAGGCCGAACAGCCAGTCGGCAGTTACAATCCCCTGGCCAACTATAACCAATCCGAGTACCAGTCTTAATATCCTTACAAAATTCCAGTTTCTTAAATTCATTATGGTTTATGCTTTATTTAATGTAGTTGGACAAACATAATCCGTCACCGGTATCCTGCCCGATTCCTTAATGGCTTTGAATCCTCCTTTCACATCCACAAGATTATTCAATCCTCTTGCCCTGAAAATGGAATTGAAGATCATGGACCGATATCCACCTGCGCAATGAACATAATAAGTTTCATCGGGCTTGATATCACCGAGATGATCATTCACATCATCAAGCGGAAGATTGATAGCATCATTAATATGCTCACTGATGTATTCAGATCTTTTTCGCACATCGATCACATTCACTTTGCCTTTGTTCATCTGCTCGGCGAGTTCATCAGCAGAAATGGATTTAATAGCATCCAGTTCCTTACCTGCGGCCTTCCAGGTTTCAATACCTCCTTTCAAATAACCGATGGTAAAATCATATCCTACACGTGCAAGCCTTGTGATCACTTCTTCTTCGCGACCTGGATCTGTAACCAGTAATATTTCCTGTTTGATATCAGGGATCAATGCACCAACCCAGGGAGCAAAGCTTCCGTCAATCCCGATGTTAATGGAATTGGGAATAAACCCTTTTGCAAATACCTGGGGATCCCTTGTATCGAGGATCAATGCGCTGGTTTCATTGGCAGCGGTTTCAAAGCCTTCGGCTGAAAGCGCATGCTGTCCACGCTTTAACACTTCTTCGATGCTTTCATATCCCTGTTTGTTTAACATAACATTCAGCGGGAAATATCCCGGGGGAGTACTAAGCCCTTCGGTTACTTCTTTTACAAATTCCGCTTCGGTCATATTCGCACGCAATGCATAATTGGTCTGCTTCTGGTGACCAAGCGTATCGGTTGTTTCCTTGCTCATGTTCTTTCCACATGCGCTACCTGCACCATGTGCGGGGTAAACAATGATATCATCAGCAAGTGGCATGATCTTATCGCGAAGTGAATGATACAGCGTTGCAGCAAGTTCTTCCTTGGTCATATGAGCTGCCTTCTGTGCAAGATCAGGCCTGCCCACATCACCAATGAAAAGTGTATCACCAGAGAATAGTCCCACATCTTTTCCTTCTTCATTCCTCAACAGGAAGCATGCGCTTTCCATGGTATGGCCAGGTGTATGCAATACTTTAAAACTTACTTTGCCCACTTTAAATTCTTCACCATCTTTCGCGATATGCGCATCAAACAAAGGTTTGGCGGTAGGACCATAAACAATCGGCGCACCTGTTCTTTTAGACAGATCAATATGACCTGAAACGAAGTCGGCATGAAAGTGTGTTTCAAAAACATACTTGATCTTTGCACCATCTTTCTGTGCTTTCTGTAGATAAGGTTCAACTTCCCGCAAAGGATCGATCACTACAGCTTCACCTTCGCTTTCGATATAATATGCGCCCTGCGCAAGGCATCCGGTATAAATTTGTTCAATCTTCATTGGTCAGTGTTTAAGTTTATAAAGGTGTATAATGTTTTTAATTTGAATAGTGACAGTTGTCACACCACTTAATGGCCGCCACCCGGGAAAAATATTTCCTTGATAATAATATAAACGCCCATTACCAGTACGAACCATCCGAAACCTTTTTTCAATTTCTCGGAAGATACTTTTTTTGTCATCCAGTTCCCAACCACGATACCCACAATGGCAATGGCGGTAACACTAAGCAGCAGCTTCCAGTCCATCGTATAATTTGACAGGTCGCCCGTGAAACCGATCAATGACTTGGCTGCAATGATAAGCAAAGAAGTGCCCACGGCCTGTTTCATGGGAAGCTTGCTCAGTAATACCAGGGCAGGAATGATAAGGAAACCACCTCCAGCACCAACGAGTCCGGTTAATATTCCCACTACAATTCCTTCAATCAGGATCAGCGGGTAATTGAATTTCTGCTCCTGGATGATTTCCTTTTCAAGGATCAGTGTTGGAGTGGCCGTATCTGCAACAACAACATTTGAAGCTGAAAGGTCAGATGAAGCACTTACCATCAGCAGTTCTTCTTCACGGTTATCATTCCCGTTAAAAGGAAGAAGATCATCATTTATTTTTTCCTCTTCCGATTTGTCACGGATCATGGACACCGATGCAAATACCATCAATACGGCAAAGAGCAGCATCATCAGGATAGCCTTGGTAACAGCGAAATCGCCGACATGAAAAACAACATCCGGTATCAGGGGGACGATAAATTTACGCGTGGCAAAAACCGCTCCAATGGCCGGCAAGCCAAAGATGAAGGCAGTTCTGAGGTTGATCAGTCCCTGCCTGTATTTTGGAAGGGCACCAACAAGGCTGGTTGATCCAACAATAAAAAGCGAATACGCTGTTGCCAGAACGGGGTTGATACCAAACAGGTACACAAGCACCGGAACAGTTAGAATGGAACCACCGCCACCAATCAATCCCAGCGATATGCCGATCACCAGCGATGCGATATAACCAATTATTTCCATGTGATTAGTTTAATGCAAAAATTCGGTGATCCTGAAAATTATTGAGTGATTTATATCACGAACGATACAAAGACTATTTAATTTTAACTACAGGTAAACTGTTAGCTTACTTTTACCTGGTGTAAAAGTAAACTGTCATTCATAAATCATCAACGTGAATAAAGAATTTATCGATGAGCTCTTCCACCATCAACAGCATAAGGATGCTGTACCCAGTAATGAAACAGTGACGGGATGGGCAGAAGAACTTATCTGCATGCTATATCCGCAGCTTGGAACGCGTGTTATTGCCACTACACAGGCCCTCAGTGAAGAACTGCAGCATCTTGAGAAGGATCTGCTTGATATACTCAATGCCACTACCGCATGTTATGAATGTAACAACCATGAAGTGGCGCATGAATTTTTCCAGCAACTGCCGGAATTATACCGCATGCTGAAGACCGATATACAGGCTATCGTGGAAGGCGATCCTGCAGCGCAGTCTGAGTTTGAGGTGATCAGGGCCTACCCGGGTTTTTATGCACTTTGTTTTTATCGCATTGCCCATGCATTGCATAATCTTGATGTACCATTATTACCAAGAGTGCTTACTGAACAGGCGCACTCAAGAACAGGAATTGATATTCATCCTGCCGCACAATTATCAGAATATATCTGTATAGATCATGGAACAGGTATCGTCATTGGTGAAACAGCAAGGATCGGAAAGCATGTGAAGATCTACCAGGGTGTTACACTGGGATCATTGAGTGTGAGCAAACAGATGGCCAATACAAAGCGACATCCCACAGTGGAAGATCATGTAGTGATCTATTCAGG
>JAEWIW010000014.1 GCA_023386855.1 Bacteroidota bacterium
CACTGAGTTCATCCATGGCTAAAGTCTTTGCATCGGAAACAGCGATGTGGACCACCACAGAAGCCGTGCAGGTGCATGGTGGTTATGGTTATGTAAAGGAATATCATGTAGAGCGACTGATGCGCGATGCCAAGATCACACAGATCTATGAAGGTACCAGTGAAGTTCAGCGCATAGTGATATCAAGAAGTATTTTGAAATAATAAGGTGCATATTGAGTTTAGCATTTTTTTATTTCAGGAAAAATTTAAGAATAACAAACACGTATAGTTCAGCGTATAGTTATTTCAGCATAAATTTTGAAATAACTTTGTTGCTGAAATCATTTTTATATGGCTGTACACCTTGATGCTTACCTCGACATATCAAAAGAAATCAAAGATAAAGCTACCATTGTGGCGGTTTCCAAAACAAGAACGGTAGAAGAGATCATGCAGCTTTATGATCTAGGGCAACGTGATTTTGGAGAAAACTATGTGCAGGAACTGGTTGAAAAACATTTCATCCTTCCTCACGATATCCGCTGGCATTTTATCGGTCACCTTCAATCCAATAAAGTAAAATATATTGCTCCATTTGTTCACCTCGTTCATGGCGTCGACAGTTTCAAATTATTACTTGAATTAAACAGGCAGGGAGAAAAGTCAAAGCGAGTAATTCATTGTCTTTTGCAGGTTCATATTGCCATGGAAGAAACAAAGTTCGGTTTGGACGATGTTGAGCTGAAGGAACTGGTTGCTGGAGTAGAAAATTCTTATGAGGCCGGTGAACTGCGGAATGTTAAAATCTGTGGACTGATGGGAATGGCATCTTTCACTGAGGATCATCTCCAGGTCAGGAATGAATTCCGGTATTTAAAAGGATTGTACGACCAGTATGTATACCTGCACCATCCTGCATGCCACTTCACTCATTTATCGATGGGCATGAGCAGTGATTATGCAATGGCAGTGGAAGAAGGCAGTAATATGGTCAGGGTTGGCAGCGCTTTTTTTGGCCCAAGAGAGCCAAAAGTATAAAATACCTCCGGGCATAATAATTGAAATACTGTTCGCTGTATGAAAAAGATGAACAGAAATTTTCTATTTGCCGTACCCCTGATGTTAACAATATTTTTTGCTGGTTGCGGTAATAACGATTCAGGAAAAAAAGATTCTGATACCACCGTAAAGAAGCGGCCTTCCTGGTTAAGAAATATTATTGGTAGCTTCCGTTCAAGGGATACGATATATTTTGACAGCACTCACCTGGAAAGTTTTTTTGCAAAATACAATGATTTCAAGCCCTTTAAACCGGATATCAGGAAGTTTTATTCCGACAGGGGATATTCTTATGCCTGGTTCGATAACAGGGGCATCATAGAACAGGCTGATAACCTGTATTACAGGGTTAAGCAAACAAAGAATGAAAGCGCGAGCCAGTCAATCCCATATGAAAACAGGCTGGATGAGCTTATGGATCGTCCCAATAAAAAAAGCAACCGGGAAGAAGCGGAATTGATGCTTACTGCCCAGTATTTTAAACTGGCCAATGATGTATGGAAAGGATTGGATGAAAAAGATGTTAAGAAGCTAGGGTGGTTCATACCTCGAAAAAAACTTTCCTATGCTGCCTACCTTGATTCTCTATTAAAGCAGCCCGAAGATGAATTTCTTGAAAAAGAACCCGTTAACCCTCAGTATGAAGCGCTCAGGAACCAACTTGCCCGATACAAAAAACTGGATTCAATTGTTGGTGATCAAAAAATTGAAGTGCCTAAAAAAGCATTGAAGCCAGGAGATACTTCATCGATCATCACTTCCATCAGGACGAGGCTCTTACAGTTAGGTGATCTTTCAAAGGATAATCATTCCAACGCTTATGATGATGAATTAAAAAACGCGGTCATCTCCTTCCAGAACAGGCATGGATTGGAAGAAGATGGCATCATTGGAAAATCGATGGTGGATGAACTGAATGTTCCCATATCCAATCGTATCAGAACCATCCTGGTTAATATGGAAAGAACAAGATGGATCCCGGTAGAATATACCAGTTCGGGCAATTACCTGCTTGTGAATATTCCCGAATATAAGCTTCATATATACGAGCAGAATAAGGAAAAATGGAATACCAATGTTGTAGTGGGAGAGGAAGATAATAAGACTGTTGTCTTTCGTGGAGTGCTGGAGAATGTTGTGTTCAGTCCTCACTGGAATATTCCTAAATCAATCGTTGTAGAAGAAATTATGCCTTCTATAGAAAAGGATCCCGATTACCTGGAGAAAAATGATCTTGAAATAACAGGGGAAGTAGATGGTATACCGCAGATCAGGCAAAAGCCAGGAAAGGAAAATTCACTTGGACTGGTAAAGTTCATGTTCCCTAATAATCATAATATTTATTTGCATGATAGTCCTGCCAAAGCCTTGTTCAATAGAACGCAAAGGGCTTTTAGTCATGGTTGTGTTCGTGTTAGCGAACCGGTGAAACTTGCTGCATATCTTTTAAGAGACCAGCCGGAATGGACCGACCAGGCGATTGATGAAGCCATGCATAGCGGGGAGGAAAAATGGGTTAAGATCAAAAATAAACTTCCAGTTGTTATCGCTTATTTCACTTCATGGGTGGATGCTTCAGGGCGCTTGAATTTCAGGAAAGACATCTATGATAATGACGGACGTTTGGCCAGCATGATTTTGGAGTAGGATTCCTTATTTTTGCTTCGGCCAAATACCTAAATATGAGCGAAGAAAAAAGCCTCAATTTTATTGAAGAGATTGTTGAATCGGATTTGCAATCAGGAAAGTATTCTTCGATTGTAACCCGGTTCCCGCCTGAACCGAATGGATACCTGCATATCGGCCACGCTAAAAGTATCTGCCTGAATTTTGGACTATCCAAAAAGTATGGTGGATACACCAATCTTCGATTCGATGATACCAACCCGGTTACTGAAGAAACCGAGTACGTGGAAAGCATAAAAGAAGATGTAAAATGGCTTGGCTTCAATTGGAAGAACGAGCTGTTTGCCTCTGATTATTTTGAACAATTATACCAGTTTGCAGTGGCGCTGATCAAAAAGGGACTCGCTTACGTGGATGATTCCACGCCCGACGAGATCGCTTCCATGAAAGGCACACCCACTGAACCAGGTAAAGAAGGTCCATATCGCAGTCGTTCTGTTGAAGAAAATCTTCAACTATTTGAAGGCATGCGCAATGGTGAATTTCCTGATGGATCTAAAGTACTCCGGGCAAAAGTGGATATGGCATCTCCCAATATGCATATGCGCGACCCGCTGATGTACCGGATCCGCCATGCTCATCACCATCGCACCGGTGATAAATGGTGTATCTATCCCATGTATGATTTTGCACATGGACAGAGTGATAGCATTGAAAAAGTTACGCATTCCATCTGTACACTGGAATTTATTCCGCATCGTGCATTGTACGACTGGTTCATTGAACAACTTAATATATTCCCTTCTCACCAATATGAATTTGCGCGACTGAATCTGAGTTATACAATCATGAGCAAGCGTAAGCTGCTGCAACTGGTGAATGAAAAGCATGTAACCGGTTGGGATGATCCCAGGATGCCAACGATCAGCGGCTTGAGAAGAAGAGGTTATACTCCAGGATCTATAAGGGATTTTTGTGATAGGATAGGAGTGGCCAGGAGAGAGAACCTGATTGATGTATCATTACTGGAATATTGTGTAAGGGAGGAATTGAATAAGACTTCCCAGAGAAGGATGGTGGTGTTTGATCCGTTGAAAGTGGTGATCACCAATTATCCTGATGACCAGGTTGAAATGCTTAAAGGGGAAGATAATCCAGAGGATCCCTATACCAGCCATCGTGAAATTCCATTTAGTAAAGTATTGTATATCGAGAAGGAAGATTTCATGGAGAACCCTCCTAAGAAATATTTCAGGCTTGCACCAGGGCAAATGGTAAGATTAAAAAGTGCCTATATCATCAAGTGTGATGAAGTGGTGAAGGATGAAAATGGAATCATTCATGAAGTAAGGTGCAGTTATATTCCTGAAAGCAAGAGCGGGCATGATACTTCCGGGATTAATGTAAAAGGCACCTTGCATTGGGTTAGCGTTGACCATGCGGTAGGAGTGGAAGTGCGATTATACGACAGGCTTTTTAATGTAGAAGATCCATCCAGCCAGGAAGGGGATTTCAAGGAATACATCAATCCTAAATCGCTTGAAGTAATTGAAAATGCCTATGCAGAACCTGCATTGCTCAAGTCAACTTTCAACGATCGTTACCAGTTTCTCCGGAAAGGATATTTTACGATGGATACGGATACCAGTGCCAGCCGGATGATCTTCAACAGGACGGTTACGCTGAAGGATGCCTGGGCGAAGAGTGTGAAGAAAACGGAAAACTGAAAACGGAAAACGGAATAGAAATACAAAAGACAAAATACGAAATACGAAATACGACACAAAATGTGACCGGCAAGAAAAGACCGTGGGCCGGGTGCTCGATCGGCCGTCCCAAGGACCAAAGGTCCGTGGAACGGCCAAGGACAATCTTGAATTGCAA
>JAEWIW010000085.1 GCA_023386855.1 Bacteroidota bacterium
TAAAGAAGGTCCAAAATCTTTTCCTTCATTGGCTGCGGTATGACAAAGCGCACATTGATGAATAAAAACTTTTTTCCCATTGGAAGCATCTGCTTTTAAAGTGGCAAGTTCATTCATTGTTGGGTCCTTCTTTCTTGCTGCCTTAGCGGTTTCAGGAAGATATGATGCCGCTGAATCACGAATTGCTCCTCTCCAGGCCTGGCTTACACTTTCCACCACATCTTCAATCAAATCACCAGTAACCTTATGCTTTGCCAGCAATTCCAAAACTCTTTCTTCCCCTCCCCAGCTTTTACCTATTCTTTGCGCTGCATACTTTCTCATACCGGCAGGATACCTGGAGGAGACAATGATTTTTTCCATGATATCTATCGATTTCTTACTGCCTACCCTGCTTAATGAATTGATCAATGCATAGGAAGAAGAATCATGTTTGTCGATAACCTGGCTGGCCAGCGATATTCCATCCTGTTCCAGTAGAAGCCCGGCAGCATCACGGCCAATAGCATCATTATTTTTTTCAATGGCAAGTTTCAACAAACCTGGGTTCTGTGAATGAAGTCCATACCTTTTTACCAGTTCAACATACTCGGGTGAACCCTGCACCTGGTCAATTACCTCATTTAAAATACGGGATGTTGTGGATGAACTTTTCACCGAAGCAGGATCAAGATGATGAAGAATAAGTTTATCTTTTTCCCTGCTGCTTTCTTTCCTGTTTTCCAGCATCTGCACAAGAAATTTATTCTTTGCAGGTCCTTTGTGAAAATCAAAAGCACGAAAATATCGCAACCGCTGCTGAAGATCCACCGACTGATCATTAGCAAGCATGGCAAGAGATTGAACAGCATTCTCACTTCGTGCACGCCAGGTAATATCACGACCACCCTTATGCGCTAAGGGATCTTTAACCATGTTTACATATGCGGTATAAAATTTATCCCACTGGTCTTCCGCTCCAATACCAAGTGCTTCGAGGTACCACCTGTCGTTGCCATCATGCTGTGCAGCAAGCGTGGCCCATAAAGCCGCTGCCTCATTACGCTTTACATGATGCAGTGCAATGGCACATTCTCTTCGCACCTGCACATCAGCATCATGCACCAATGCATTAAGTACATACAACAATTGTTTACCATCCTGTTTTGCAGCACGAACAGCCATCATCCTGATATGCGGATCATTATCTTTTACCGCTTCGACAAAATATTTTTTATTTGCACCTGCCTTCATTTTCACCAGTACCCAGAAGGCTCTTGCCCGCATAACAGGACTTCCCTGTTGCCACAATTCTTCAAGGGAAGGCACAGCTTTTTCACCCATCTTAAGCAGGCTGGAAAAAGCCTGGTAACGCGTTGACCCATTGGGATTCTGAAGTGCATCCAGTGCACCTTTTACACTATTATAATCAGAATGCATTTTCGTATAGGCATGGCCGTTAGGTGCAACCCTGTACACCCTTCCTCTTTGCTGGTCGCCTGCCTGGTGGCCACCCACACCCGGATCATACCAGTCGGCAATGAACAAAGAACCATCCGGTGCAATAGTGATATCAGCCGGCCTGAACCATTGGTCCTTCTCTCCTTTTAAGATATTCTCGATAGAGGCTGAATAACCTGCACCATTATTTTTTACCGGGTATGATCGTACTACATTCGGACCCGCATCACAATGAATCATCTGCTCCTGGAATTTTTTTGGCAATAATGTTCCTTCGTAAATGACCATCCCTGTTGGAGAACCTGCAAAGGTTTGCAGCAGATTGGGTACTACCCCGGGATCATTGAGATGCCAGTGTTTCAAAGGAATGGAATCTTCCATATTGGTTCGACTGGCCTGCCATCCTGCGCCGGTAATTTCATCGGTATATCCATAATTGCCATATGGTAAAATATAATTGATCCTTGTTCCCCGGTTGCCATCATCATCATTATCACTCTGCCAGATGCCGCCATAACTATCCACTGCCGCTTCATAGTTGTTTCTGAAATTATCACCCAACACTTCCACACCAGAACCATCCGTATTACAACGGAACAACATCCCCTGTGTATATTTTTTTGGACCGATCTCATCACCATCCTGGTCTTTAACGACTTTACCATTTTTGTCACGAAGCGTTTCACCAGCATTTCCAAAGGTGAAATACAGCTTGCCATCAGGACCAAAAATAAATGAATGCACTCCATGATCATGCTGAACACCACCTATACCCTGGAACATGATCTCTTTCCGGTCGGCCTTATCATCTCCATCATCATCATAGAAAGACCATACATATGGACTTTGAGAAATGATCACACGGTTGCCTAATACACAAACACCCAGTGGCGCATTGATCTCGGGGCCCTGGTAGAAAACCTTTGCTGTATCTGCACGACCATCGTTGTTGAGATCTTCCAGTATCATGATCCTGTCGCCCTCCGGCTTGGTAGGATTCCTGTTGATCTCTGGCCGGTAATTATAGGCTTCGGTAATCCATACCCTTCCCTTATCGTCAACATCCATATTGGTTGGATTGATCAGCATTGGTTCTGTTGCGAAGGGCTTCACTTCAAGTCCACCTGCAATCGTCAATCCTTTCAACGCGTTTTCGGGCAGATGCGGATCAAAATCAATAGTAGAGGGCTGTTCACTATTAGAAGAAGCATCATTACGGGATGAGCATCCCTGGAAAATATGGAAGCAAAACAAAACAGTGATGACAAAAAGGCTCCTGGAATTAACCCGGGACAATGGCAGCAGTTGCAATGGCATGATGAAATGGTTATAACGGAAAATAATCAATGCTGTTTTTAATTACAAGAATTTTTTGAACTAACTTAAATACCCTGAACATTTTACCATGCCTACTATTGATCCAAGGGTTGATGAATACATTAACCGGTCTGCATTGTTTGCACAGCCTATATTACAGCATCTCAGGAAACTTGTACATGAAGCCTGTCCACAGGTAGAGGAGACTATTAAATGGAGCTTTCCCCATTTTGAATATAAAGGCATTCTCTGTAGCATGGCTTCCTTCAAAGAGCATTGTGCATTCACTTTTTTTAAGGCAGCCCTTATGAAGGATTCGGAAAAATTAATGGCAAAAAGTGAACATTCAGGAATGGGTCATTTCAATAAGATCAGAACACTAAATGATCTGCCTC
>JAEWIW010000142.1 GCA_023386855.1 Bacteroidota bacterium
GCCGATGCTTCATTTGCAGCAGCAGCCTGTATAGGTTGCGGTGCCTGCGTTGCAGCCTGCAAGAACAGCTCTGCAATGCTCTTCACTGCAGCCAAGGTTTCACATCTTGCATTACTTCCACAAGGATCTCCTGAAAGAAAGAACAGGGTGTTGAATATGGTTGCGCAAATGGATAAGGAAGGTTTTGGATCATGCACTTTCACCGGCGCATGTGAAGCGGTTTGTCCAAAGGAAATTCCTATTACCACTATCTCAAGATTAAATCATGAATACCTGGTTGCGGCATCAACCCTGGATATTCAACCTTGATAAAGCATAAATGCCTATATGCAAGGCACAGGGGATTAATTTCCTTTGTGCCTTTTTGTTGTCAATGAATGACCAGGTTTTCTTCCTTTATGCCTTTTTGCATCGTGTACAGGATTGATTCCGATCTGCCTTTTTTATTGTCCTGTATGACTAAATACATAATTAAATCCACGGTTTTCCTATATTGATTTTAAATGCCTTAATATGCGACTGATCAATTTCATTTTAATCATTTTTCTGATGTTTACATTGTCCTGCTCTCAAACCGGTAACATCTCTTCAGGTCCCGGTTGGCCTGAAAATATTCAGCCACCCAAAGTGGAAAAAATTGCCAAAGAGCTAACCCTTCATGGCGATAAAAGAACGGATAATTATTATTGGTTGAACGAGCGCGAGAACAATAAGGTAATTGAATACCTCAAAGCTGAAAACGCTTATACCGATACCATGCTTGCTTCCACGAAAGGTTTGCAGGAGAAGTTGTTCAATGAAATGAAAGGAAGGATCAAGGAAAAAGATGAGTCGGTTCCCTATAAAGAAAATGGATACTGGTACATATCCAAATTTGAAGAAGGGCAGCAATACCCTGTTATTTCAAGAAAAAAAGAAACCCTTGATGCTCCCGAAGAGATCCTGTTGGACCAGGATGAAATGGCAAAGGGACATGCTTATTTCGCGGTGGGCGATTTCGAGATTTCAAAGGATAACAAGCTGATGGCTTACAGCCTTGATACGGTTAGTCGCAGGTTGTATGGTATTCGCTTCCGGAACCTTGAAACAGGATCAGATTTTCCTGAAACCATCAGCAATGCAGACGGAAGATTTTTTGAATGGGCGAATGATAATAAAACCCTTTTTTATATCCGTAAAGATATAACTACGTTGTTGGGCTACCAGGTATATCGTCATGTACTGGGTACTGATCCATCACAGGATGTATTGGTATATGAAGAAAAGGATAACCGTTATTCACTGGCATTGGATAAAAGCCGTAGCGAAAAATATATCTTCCTGCTTTCTGAATTACATGCCCTTTCCAGCGAATACAGGTTGATTGATGCAGATCATCCTGCTAACAATGCGGTGGTCTTTCATCCAAGGGAAGCAGCATTGCAATATTCCCTTGAGCATGCGGGAAATACTTTCTATATCAGGACGGATATGGATGCACCCAATTTCAGGATTATGACCGCCAAGGAAGGTAATACTTCCAAAAGCAACTGGAAGGAACTGATTGCGCAAAGACCCGAAGTGCTGATCACTGATTTTACCTTGTTCAAAGATTACCTGGTATTGCAGGAAATGAAGAATGCGATTAACCAGGTGAGAGTGAAAAAACTTTCTTCGAACGAGGATTATAATATTGAATTTGATGAACAGGTGTATACAGCCTTTCTGAATAACAATCCAGAATACAACACCAATATTCTCCGGGTAGGCTATACTTCCATGACCACTCCTTTTTCAGTGATTGATGTGAATATGGATACAAAAGAAAAAGAATTAAAGAAACAGACAGAGGTGATTGGTTATGATAAAAGTCAATACCAGACAGAACGCATCTGGGCCGTGGCTAGGGATGGAGTGAAAGTGCCTGTTTCACTGGTGTACAAAAAAGGAATGGAGAAAAACGGGAAGAACCCATTGCTGCTCTATGGTTATGGATCCTATGGATATAGCAGCAACCCGGCATTTGCTTCAACGATCATCAGTTTACTTGATCGTGGATTTGTATATGCGATCGCGCATATCAGGGGTGGGCAGGAAATGGGAAGGCAGTGGTATGATAACGGTAAGATGGAGTTCAAGAAAAATACCTTCCAGGATTTTATTGATTGCGGCGAGTACTTAATTAAAGAGAATTATACTTCCAAAGAGCACCTGTATGCAAATGGTGGAAGTGCCGGGGGATTGCTGATGGGTGCTGTCGTAAATATGCGGCCTGACCTCTGGCATGGGGTCATTGCTGAAGTTCCATTTGTGGATGTAGTAACTACCATGTCGGACGAAAGCATTCCTCTTACAACAGGGGAATATAAGGAGTGGGGAAATCCTACGGTTCAGAAAGAATATGAGTATATGAAATCCTATTCACCTTATGACAATGTAGAGAAAAAAGCCTACCCGAATATACTGGTTACAACAGGTTTACATGATTCGCAGGTGCAGTATTTCGAGCCGGCCAAGTGGGTGGCGAAGCTGAGGGAAATGAAAACTGATAATAATGTGCTGCTGTTCAGGATCAATATGGATGCGGGTCATGGCGGTGCTTCGGGAAGGTTCAATTACCTGAAAGAGGAAGCGGTGAATTTTGCGTTTTTGCTGGCGTTGGAAGGGAAGACGGGAAACTGAAAACGGAATACGGAAAACGGAATACGGAAAACGAAAGGTAAAGGAGGACCGCAAGAAAGGACCGGGGACCGTGGGCCGGGGACCGGGTGCCCGTAATCCTATTTCAGGCACTAACACGGCAAGAAGAAACTGGCGATCTGCTGTTTGATCAGCGGTCCAAGGACCGCAGGCCGGTGGCACGGCAAGAACAATATGTAAAGTTCCAGGAGGAAGGGGCAGAAATTTGGTAGCCCAGGGCCTGGAAAGCGAATACACTATTCACACTAATCACACTCAGACTTGTCTAACCGGTACTCGGTCCCCGGCCCCCGGTCCTTTCTTGCCGGTCCCCGGTCCCCGGCCCACGGTCCCTTTCCCGCCACTTGTTATTCCCCCAAATAAAGGGTACCTTTGCGCCTCAAAAACCGGATTAGCCAATGATATCAGTGAATAATGTGACGCTTTCTTTTGGTAAAAGAGTTTTGTTCGACGAAGTGAACCTGACCTTTAGCAAGGGAAACTGTTATGGAGTGATCGGAGCAAATGGAGCGGGAAAATCAACCTTCCTTAAAATTCTTTCAGGTGAAATCGATCCCTCTAAAGGTAATGTTCAAATTACCCCGGGGGAGCGTATGGCCGTGCTGAAACAGAACCAGTTCGAATTCGACGAAGTGACTGTATTGAATACCGTGTTGATGGGCCACAAAAAAATGTGGGAGGTGATGCATGAAAGAGATGCGATCTATGCAAAACCTGATTTTACCGAGGAAGATGGAATGCGCGCCGGTCACCTTGAAGCTGAATTTGGTGAAATGGGGGGATATACCGCTGAAAGTGATGCAGGAAGCCTCCTGAGCGAACTAGGCGTTCCTGAATCTGTTCATGGGTCGCTGATGAAGGATATCAATGGTGCGCAGAAGGTAAGGGTATTACTTGCCCAGGCGCTTTTCGGTAATCCTGATATCCTTATCCTCGATGAGCCTACCAATAACCTTGATGTTCATACCATTTCCTGGCTTGAGAACTTCCTTGCAGGATATGAAAATATCGTGATCGTCGTATCCCACGACCGTCACTTCCTCGATGCTGTTTGTACACATGTTGCCGATGTTGACCGCCAGAAAATCAAGATATATACCGGTAACTATACCTTCTGGTACGAATCGAGCCAGCTGGCAGCAAGACAGCTGACCGACAAGAACAAGAAAATGGAGGAAAAGCGTAAAGACCTCCTTGACTTCATTGCCCGCTTTAGCGCTAATGCCTCGAAGTCGAAACAGGCTACATCCCGTAAGAAAGCATTGGAAAAACTGGTTATCGAAGATATCGCTCCTTCGAACAGGAAATACCCTGGTATCGTTTTCAAACAATTGAGGGAAGTAGGAAACCAGATCCTCAACGTGGAGAACCTGACTAAGAACCTTGATGACAGGCCTTTATTTTCAAATGTCAGCTTTACAGTAAACAAGGGAGATAAGATCGCTATAGTTGCCGAAGACCAGCTGGCCATCACTGCATTTTACGAGATCATCAACGACAGGATGAAGGCCGATAGCGGAATATACGAATGGGGAACCACCGTAACCAGGGCATACCTTCCCAATGACAATGCTGAATTTTTTGAACAGGATCTCAGTCTTATGGACTGGTTGCGCCAGTTTGTACCGCCTCATGTAACAGATGCCGATGAACCATTCCTTCGCGGGTTCCTTGGTAAAATGCTGTTCAGCGGCGATGAGATCCAGAAAAATACTTCGGTACTTTCGGGGGGAGAAAAAGTAAGGTGTATGATCAGCAGGATGATGCTGCAGGATCCCAACGTGATCATCCTTGATGAGCCCACCAACCACCTCGACCTTGAATCCATCCAGGCTTTTAACGAAAGCATGACCAATTTCAAGGGAATCGTGCTCATTAGCTCGCATGACCATACCTTCCTCCAAACGGTAGCCAACAGGGTCATCGAACTGACACCAAATGGTGCGGTTGATAAACTGATGACATTTGATGAATACCTGGAAGACAAGGAGAAAGTGCTTGCATAACATTCAAAAAGCCGGGAATTCCCGGCTTTTTGATTTAATAGCCGTGCTTTTCAATAACGGGCAATCATTTCCGT
>JAEWIW010000156.1 GCA_023386855.1 Bacteroidota bacterium
ATACAAAGGTCATGTCGCCCTTTTACCGAGAATTGTTCCACCTGGTTGGTTTCCCAGTTAAAGCTTTCCTGTTCCCTTGGAGTGGAAGAAGTTGGCTTTATGGCAATGCGAAAAACAAGTTCATTGGAATTGGATATACCGCCTACGATGCCCCCTGCATGATTGGTTCGGGTATGCCCCTGTTCGTTCATGATGGCATCATTATGTTCTATTCCAAACATCCTGGCCGCAGCGAAACCTGTACCGAATTCAATACCCCTGACAGCAGGGATGGAAAATACCGCATGGCTAACCAGGGATTCCAGTGAATCAAAAAAAGGTTCTCCAAGTCCAAGAGGCAATCCTTTGACCCTGCATTCCACAATGCCTCCCACTGAATCTTTTGCATCAATAGCTTTTTGCAAACCTTTTTCAATATCTGTTTCCCCACCGATCTCCAGGATGTGGGCCTGCACTTTAATGAAATGATGTGTCAGCAATTTTTTGGCGATCACGCCTGCAGCCACCAGGGCAACGGTTAACCTTCCACTAAAATGCCCGCCGCCACGATAATCTTCAAATCCTCCGAATTTCTTATGCGCAACAAAGTCAGCATGACCGGGTCTTGGGATGGACCGGATCTTTTCATAATCCCCCGAGCGGGTATTATTATTTTCGAAAAGGATGGTAATCGGCGCGCCTGTTGTTTTTTCATTGAATACACCACTTTTGAAAATAGGAAGGTCATCTTCCTTCCTGGGTGTGGTGCCTTTTTGTGTACCACCTCTTCTTCTTTCCAGGTCATCCAGGAAATCTTCATGTTTAACAGAAAGGCCCGCGGGGCATCCGTCAAGATTGATCCCTACACTTTCACCATGTGATTCACCAAATATGTTTAACCTGAAAATTCTGCCGAATGAATTCACCTTTTAATTTTTTATAGGTTGATCGAAAGTATGAACAATAGCGCCAGCCTGTTGAAGGTGTTGGTAGAAAGAAGGATAGGATTTGTTGATCGCCTCCGCCACTTCTATAGTGGTTTCACCTTCTGCACCTAATGCCGCCACCGCGCAGGCCATGGCAATTCGATGGTCGTGGTGTGAATGCACCACGGTACCATGCAGGCCGCCACCACCATATACCAGCATCAGGTCATCCTGGAGATCCACACGTATTCCCATTTTTCCGAACTCCTCCTGCAACGTAAGGGAACGATCACTTTCTTTATGTGTTAATCGTTTTACGCCTTCAATAGCGGTTGTTCCTTCACAATAAGCTGCTAATGCCACCAGTGGCGGGAACAAATCGGGACAATCGGTAGCATTAAAATGAAAAGCTTTTAATTGACCGCGACTGATCTTTATACTGTGATCGCTAACAGACATAGATGCTCCCGCTGATGCAAGTGCATGGAGAATGGCTTTATCAGCCTGTGTTGAAGAAGGATCAAGCCCTTTTACTTCCAGGTCACCGGATATTGCGCCGGCAACAAGGAGAAATGCAGCCCCGCTCCAGTCGCCTTCCACGGTATAACGGGCAGGTGTAAACGAAGTATTTCCTTGAAAGAAAAACTCTTCATAGTTCCTGTTCACTACCTGCACTCCGAATTTATTCAGTACATCGAGCGTAAGATCAATATAAGGCCTGCTCTTCAGGTCATTCACTTTAATGGAAACATTCGATGCACCTGAAGCTGCAAATGCCATCAGCAATCCGGTGAGAAACTGTGAACTTAATGAACCATCGATAGTAATATTATCAGCCTTCAATGGACCCTGGATATGAAGCGGTAATTTTCCATCGTTGGAACTGATCCTGATGCCAAGCAGGGGGAAGATCTCATCAAAGAAATTCATGGGCCTGCTAACAAGGCTTCCCGAACCATTGATGGTTAATGGCTTTTCACTTAATGCCGCCAATGGGGTGAACATTCTTATTCCCAACCCACTTTCACCACAATGTATTTCATCCTTCGCTGGATCAATGCCATGGCTGGAAATTTCAAGGTCTCCATTTGACAATGGCTTAATGGTTGCCCCAAGCTTGGAGATGACATCCATTGCTGCCCTGTCGTCGTTCGAAGAACCAGGGCTGCTGATAATGCTGGTTCCTTTCGACAACAATGCTGCGGCACATGCTCTTTGCATCGAGCTCTTTGAAGCAGGAGCCCTGAGTGTGCCTTTTACAAATGAAGGTTGTATGGTTGTGATCAAGGTTGTAATTGTTTGATGTATTCTTCAAGTTCATCCATTTCCATAGGTTGGATAACCGCTTTCCCAATCTTTTTCAATAGTATAAAACTCATGGTGCTGCGGATCTTTTTCTTATCCATCTTTACCATTTCTATTGCCCTGGATTTATCAAAATCAAGTTGTACAGGCAAACCATATTTCCTGAGCAATGAGGATATCCTCTTTGTTTCACTGAATCCAAGAACATCTTCCGAGATCTTTGAAGCGGCTATCATTCCAATGGAAACCGCATGACCATGAGGTAGCGCATAAGCTGTTTCAATGGCATGGCCAAGTGTATGCCCGAAGTTGAGCAATTTTCTTTCACCCTGCTCAAATTCATCCTGCTTTACCACTTTTGATTTCAGTAAAACATTCCTGCTTATTAGTGAAGAAAGTGAGTTTGCATTCTTTCGTAAAGCAGCTATACTATTGCTTTCCAGTTCACTGAACAATGCAGCATCTTTAATGCATGCATGCTTGATGATTTCTGCAAAGCCATTGATCCATTCTTCTTTTGGAAGCGACCGGAGCAACTTCATATCGTATAAAAGAAAGGATGGCTGGTTGATTGTACCTACAAGGTTTTTATAGGCACCAACATCAATACCATTCTTTCCACCGATAGAAGCATCCACCATGGCCAGTATGGAACTAGGGGCAAAACCAAAACGGATACCCCGCATATAAACAGAGCCTACGTATCCGCAGATATCCGTTACTACTCCTCCACCAACGCCAACCAGCAAAGTTTTACGGTCGGCACCCATAGCGATCAGTTCATTGATGACCTCATCAACGGTAGACTGGTTTTTGTGTTTTTCACCTGCAGGGATAACAATGGTTTTTTTTCCTTTGAATTTCCTTGCATGCGCGGCATAAACATTTTCATCGGTAAGAAATATGGTGTTTTCTTCCGGCGAAAATTTGTTTACCATATCCAGGTCAGCATCGAAATAATAATCAACCTTGCGTGTACTGAAGTTTATAGATTTTTTCTTCATTAACCCCAGGTTTAACTATTCATGATCCTGTTCTGGTGGTTGATGCTTTCCATGTGTACGGCATCAAAATATTTGGTGATGAATTCCTTGCTCAATCCAAGTTTGTCGCCTTTGTTTACAGCCCTTTCCAGGATCTCGTTCCAGCGGTTGGTTTGAAGGATGGTGATATTATTGTTCTTTTTGAACTCCCCGATCTTTTCAGCAATCTTCATACGCTGACCCAGCAATTGCATCAGTTCATCATCGAGATGGTTGATCTGCTGGCGAAGTTTTTCGAGTGCCGCGTGGTAAGCTTCTGAATTGATATCTTCTTTCCTCCAGATGATAGTGGAAAGCATTTCAGATAATCTTTCAGGTGTTACCTGCTGCTTGGCATCACTCCAGGCGTTATCAGGATCAATATGGCTTTCGATCATCAGTCCATCAAAATCCAGGTCAATTGCTTTCTGTGCAACATCCAACAGGATATCCCTTCTTCCGCAAATATGTGAAGGATCATTGATGATCATCATTTCAGGATAACGGCGTTTCATTTCAATGGCCAGGTGCCACATGGGTGCATTTCGGTATTCGGTATTACCATAGCTTGAGAACCCGCGGTGAATAAGGCCGATCTTTGAAATGCCTGCCTTCGCGATCCTTTCAACAGCACCAAGCCATAGTTCCAGGTCGGGATTGATTGGATTCTTTACCAGCACAGGTACATCCACTCCACGAAGAGCATCAGCGATCTCCTGTACACTGAATGGGTTCACGGTTGTACGTGCACCAACCCACAATACATCCACATCAAAATGCAAAGCATCTTCAACCTGCTTGGCAGTAGCCACTTCCACTGCTGTGGGCAAGCCGGTTTCCTTTTTGGCAGCCTGCATCCAGGGTAATCCCTTGGTTCCAATGCCTTCAAAGCTTCCGGGCCTTGTACGCGGTTTCCATATTCCTGCCCTGAGCACATCTACCTTACCGGTAGCAGCAAGCCTTCTTGATGTTTCCAGCACCTGTTCTTCAGTTTCAGCACTGCAAGGCCCTGAAATAATCAATGGTCTTTTGTTCATCACCTCACCAATCGGAGTGGTTTCTTGTTGTGTCTGTATCATGATTTTTCAATTATCAGTGTATTCCGAAGAGATCGCTAATAACTTACCTGTTGGCTTCATTCATGCGGATCCTTCTTCCTTTAAAATTTTTTCCGTCGATCGAACGGATCATCTGCGTTGCTGCAGAACGATCAATCTCGATCCAGCTGTTCATTTCCTTCATATCAATTCTGCCAAGGACATCTTTTTTAAGATCACTCATGTCAAGAATGAACTGAAGAAAACTTGCTTTATAAAAACCGTCTTTTGTTCCGAGGTTAACAAACAGCTTGGTGTAATCTCCATTACCACCAAATTCCCTTCCCCTGGTATCTCTTCTCCTTCCCTGCTCATTATTACCGCGTGAACTATCGCGCCTGTCACTAAATGACTCCCTGGATCTCTCGCGCATATTGAGATCTTCCGCATTCTCATAATATTTTAGGAAGCGGTTGAATTCCATTGCAGCTACACGCTTAAGCACTTCTTCCTTGGAAATGTCGGCAAACTTTTCTTCCAGCATGGGAACATATGTTTCATACCCGCCATGACTGATATCTGCCTGCAACAGTTTTTCCATGAAATGAAAGAACTGTTTCCTGCACACATCTTTTCCACTTGGAATTTCAAGCTTATGAAATGAAGCCTGTACAATTCTTTCTATCTGCCTGAGCTTTCCAAGTTCACGGCTATGTACGATCGACATACAAATTCCTGTATTACCTGCACGCCCGGTTCTTCCGCTTCGATGGGTATACACTTCAAC
>JAEWIW010000165.1 GCA_023386855.1 Bacteroidota bacterium
CCGGCAATTTCCTTTATCATCAGCGCGGCACGCTTTAATACCTGCACCGTATTACTGATGTCAACATTCTTTTCAAATCGGGCAGCAGCCTCAGTTCTGAGATTATGACGGAAAGAGGTTTTGCGGATGTCAACAGGATTGAACCATGCGCTTTCCAAAAATATATTTACGGTATTATTTTTTACCCCGCTGGTTGCGCCACCAAATACACCCGCGATACACATAGGCTCTTCTTCACCATTACAGATCAACAGGTCATCGGCCGACAGCTTTCTTTCTTTTTCATCCAGCGAAAGAAATGTTGTGCCTTCGGGAAGGTTCTTTACAATAATCTTTTTCCCTTTGATTTGATCAAGATCAAATGCATGTAAAGGCTGACCTGTTTCATGCAGGATGAAATTGGTGATGTCAACAATATTATTGATGGGTCGCTGGCCGATGGAAAGCAATTTATCCTTGAGCCATTGCGGTGAGTCACTCACCTTAACATTACTGATGGAAACGCCGCTATACCGCCTGCAGGCATTTGTATTTTCAATCGATACAGTAACCGGCTGGCTGTTGGAAGCTGGCTTGAAAGTGTTCGTGAAAGGAGATTTTACTTTAAGGTCTTTTTTATCGTGGTGCACCAGGTACGCGCAAACATCGCGGGCAACACCAAGATGACTCATGGCATCCATGCGGTTTGGCGTGAGGCCGATTTCATAAATGGTATCGGTATAAACAGGGAGGTATTCGGCAACCGGTGTTCCTGCCTTGTATTCAGCGGGTAACACCATGATACCTGAATGGTCTTCGCTCAAACCGATCTCATCTTCCGCGCAGATCATACCATAACTTTCTACGCCACGGATCTTTGCCACTTTCATGGTCAGGGGTTCACCTTTCGCAGGGTAGATGGTGGTTCCAACCGTTGCTACCACTACCTTCTGGCCGGCTGCAACATTCGATGCGCCGCAAACGATCTGCAGCGGTTCGCCGGTACCTGTATTCACACTGGTCACCTTTAACTTATCGGCATTTGGATGTTGATCACAGCTGAGCACTTCACCAATCACCAAACCTTTCAGTCCACCTTTGAAGTTTTCATAATGTTCCATTCCTTCCACTTCAAGGCCAATGGAAGTAAGAATTTTTGCCAGTCTTTCCGGGTCAATGGTCACCGGTAAATATTCACTAAGCCAATTATAGGAGATAGTCATGTTACTACGCTGTTTGCTTTTTCAGGCTGCAAAGATAATGGAATAATACGCCCTGATGGAACCTTTGATCACGCAGTTTTACCTGTTGCTATTTTAGTAGAAATACCAAGAAAACAAAGAAATTTCTTTGCCCACAATTGGTGTGAATAATTATTGAATTTCCATTGACAACTTTCTGTAAATGTGCATTAGCATCCGGATTATGTGGATATGTTGCAATATTGTGTTTATAAGCCTGTTAAAGGGGTGTCAATAAACTTTTTTAAATTGAAGTAAGATTAGGAAATAATATGCTCCTATATTCGCCCTCCGGCAGTACCGGCGATAACCTTCCGGAAACCTTCCGGTAACTTTCCGGTAACATTCATTCAGACTGATTTAAACCCTATACGGCAAGAACATGGATCTCACCAATATAAACAAAGACCGCAAGAACAGAAGGAAATCAGGACCCGACCTGAGTCCGATGGTATATGGCAAAGTTCCTCCACAGGCGAGGGATCTTGAAGAAGCGGTATTGGGTGCGATCATGCTGGAGAAAAGTGCTTTTGATTCGGTGGTGGAAATTCTCAAGCCGGAATGTTTTTATGTGGATGCGCACCAGCGGATCTATCGTGCAATGCAGGGGCTTCAGCAAAAGAACCAGCCCATTGATATCCTTACCGTCGTGGAAGAATTGCGGATGAGGGAAGAACTTGAAATGGTAGGCGGCCCTTATTATGTTACCCGCCTTACCAATGCCGTGGTTTCTTCCGCCAATATTGAAACGCATTCCAGGATCATCCTTCAGAAATTCATCCAGCGTGAACTGATCCGCATCAGCAGCGAGATCATTGGTGATGCATATGAAGACAGTACCGATGTGTTTGACCTTCTCGATGATGCAGAAAGCAAGCTTTTCGAAATCACCAATAACCACCTTAGGAAGAATTTTGACAGCATTGATACGGTGCTCGTGAAAACGGTGCAGCGTATAGAAGACATGCGTCATCGCAATGAAGATATCACCGGTGTACCATCAGGATTTCCTACGCTTGACCAGGTTACCTATGGATGGCAGCCCACGGATCTGATCATTCTTGCTGCACGTCCTGCAGTAGGTAAAACCGCCTTCGTACTGAACCTGGCCAGGAATGCGGCTCTTCACCCCACCAAACCCACGCCCGTTGCGGTGTTCAGCCTGGAGATGAGTTCAGCACAGCTGGTTCAGCGTATCCTCAGTGCTGAAAGCGAGATCTGGCTGGAGAAGATCTCAAGGGGTAAACTCGAAGAGCATGAAATGAAGCAGTTGTATGCCAAGGGTATCCAGCGACTGGCCCAGGCGCCAATTTATATTGATGATACCGCAGCACTGAATATTTTCGAACTCAGGGCAAAATGTCGCCGACTGAAGAACAAACATAATATCGGTATGATCCTGATCGATTACCTGCAGCTGATGAGTGGAACAGGTGATCGTAACAGTAACCGTGAACAGGAGATCAGCCGAATCTCGCGCGATCTTAAAGGATTGGCAAAAGAACTTAGCGTTCCCATAATTGCGCTTTCACAGTTGAGTCGTGAGGTCGAAAAAAGAAAGGATGGTAACAAGATGCCACAGTTGAGCGACCTTCGTGAATCGGGTGCGATTGAGCAGGATGCCGACATGGTAATGTTCCTTTATCGCCCGGAATACTATGATATCACTGCCAATGAATTTGGTGAAAGCAATAAAGGAGAAACGCATGTAAGGATCGCAAAGCACAGGAATGGTACCCTCGAAACCATCAAGCTTCGTGCGATGCTGCATATCCAGAAGTTCACCGAGTTTGAATCTGATGATTTCTCCAACCTTGGAATGGGCGGTGGTAACTGGAAACCTGTGCCTCCTGCCGACCAGTCGGATGGTGGAGCAAGGCTGTATATCCAAACCAGTTCAAGGATGAACGACCTGCCCATGGATGATGAAGAACCTCCATTCTAAGATTATTTATGCAACTCTTTTATATCGATCCTTCCCTTGCCATGGGAAATGAAATAGTATTGCCGGAAGAAAGTTCAAGGCATATTGTTTCCGTGCTTCGCATGAAACAAGGCGACAGCCTTCAGCTTACTACAGGAAAGGGTACTTTATTTCATGCCATTATTGAAGAACCCCATAAAAAAAAATGCAGGGTCAGCATTGTATCTGCTAAGCAATTTGAAAAACCATCACAGGAAATAGTAATGGCGGTATCGCTGCTGAAAAATACCGGTCGCTATGAATGGTTCCTTGAAAAAGCCACAGAAATCGGGGCTACGAGGATTGTACCATTGCTTTGTGCCCGCACCGAAAAGCAGCAGTTCCGATATAACCGGCTGCATACCATCCTAATCAGCGCCATGATGCAATCGGGCCGATATTGGCTTCCTGAACTTGAACAACCGGTTGCTTTCCCGGAAGTCTTTTCAAAACCATATTATTCGGATGCTGCTGTCAAAATGATCGCGCATTGCATGGAAGGAGAAAAAAGGGACCTCGTTACTTATTTAAGGAATGCGCCCTTTTCTAGGATGATGTTTATTGGGCCGGAAGGGGATTTTACGGCTGAAGAAGTAAGGATGGCCGAAGAACATGGAGCTGTTGCCGTATCGTTGGGAAATACCCGGCTCCGGACGGAGACAGCCTGCATCGTTGCTACCACGTTGATGATGACTGTGCATTAGACCCCGTGGCACGGGGGCGTGGCACGGGGGCGTGCCACGGGGTTATAAACCCCTGCAGATTTTCTTCGCTATTGCAGGCCCTTCATAAATGAACCCTGTCCAAACCTGGACCAGCGAAGCCCCGGCCTCAAGCTTTTCTTTTGCATCAGC
>JAEWIW010000245.1 GCA_023386855.1 Bacteroidota bacterium
ATACGCGGTAGGAAGAACAGGTTGGGATGCCATACCTATTCCTGGAGAAGACTGGATTGAACTTCCTGAAGGGGGCAACCTTTATGAACTGCCTGGAAGAAGGGGCATTGGCATCGATGTTCAAAGCGGTGAAATGCGTTTATGCGATAAAGGCTGGGCAGTAGCGGCTTTCATACCTCCAGCTCATACCGGTTTTTATATTGCTGCCTACGAAACTGAACCAGGAGCGCCTACCCTTCCATTGTTCTGTTATACTGCTGCCGGCTGGCATGATGATAAATTTTATGTGCCCGCCACCAGGATTGAACAGGATATCAGGCAGGAATGTGAAGGTTACGACCAGGAGGCCATCAACAATGGATTGCACACTTACCTTAAATCTTTTTCTCATAACCGTCTCGTAAAACATCTTGCAGACAATTGTTGCCAGACTTATAACTGTCCTGCCGCAAGAAATTATTTTATGGGCCGTTGGGAATGCCCTGTTCCCACATCGCCTGCATGCAATGCCAACTGCATCGGGTGTATAAGCTTTCAGCCACAGGATGAAACTATTGTGTCAACGCAAGACAGGCTAACATTCAAGCCTTCCGCGGAAGAGATTGTTGAATTTACCGTTCCCCACCTGGAAACTGCTCCCTATCCTATCATCAGCTTCGGCCAGGGCTGCGAGGGAGAACCATTGCTGATGTGGGAAACCATCCGCGAAAGCATTATCGAGATAAGAAAACATACCAGCAAGGGAAGTATAAATATTAATACTAACGGCTCCAAGCCTGCGGCTGTACATGCATTGTGCGAAGCTGGACTGAACTCCATCAGGGTCAGTACAAACTCTGCAAGAAAGCATATCTACGAAGCATATTACCGCCCTAATAATTACCAGTTTGAAGATATTGTTGAAAGCCTCAAAGTGATGAGAAAATTTGGCGGTTGGTCGAGCATCAATTATTTCGTTTTCCCGGGAATGACAGATAGTGTTGAAGAATATGAAGCATTAAGAAAGCTTATCAGGGAAACGGGTTTGTCGATGATCCAGTGGAGAAATTTTAATATTGATCCCGACTGGTACCTGGGTAAAATTAATGTTGCAGACACTGGAGAAATCATGGGGATCAGGCAGCTGATGGAGTTGATCAGGGAAGAATTCCCGGACCTTAAATATGGTTACTTTAATCCTCCTATTGAAAGGATCAGGGGTGATTATGAATCTGATTATGCCCGATTTTTATGACCATCGACCTGGCCCTGCTTTGCCTTGCAGCTTTTTTCGCCGGCTTTGTCGATGCCGTTGTGGGTGGTGGTGGATTGATCCAGACACCAGCCGGACTGGTTATCCTTCCCAGGGAGCAGGTAGCCACTGTTATCGGCACACTCAAGATCCCTGCCTTTAGCGGAACCATGATTGCCGCAGTTCAGTATGCAAAAAAGGTCCAGCTCAACTGGAGATTATTATTACTGATGGCACCGCTAGCCTTCTGTTCATCACTTGCAGGATCATATGTATTGACCCAGGTAAGTAATGCTTTCATGAAACCCGTATTATTTATAGTGCTCATCATGGTGGCTGTCTATACTTTCATGAACAGGAATTTTGGAATCCATTCAGAAAAATCGCATAACCGTTCCCGTAAGATCATTTATGGTATCCTGATCAGCACCCTTCTTGGATTTTATGATGGGTTCATTGGCCCCGGAACAGGAAGCTTTCTTGTACTGATTTTTATCGGCCTGCTGGGATTCGATTTTGTAAAGGCAAGTGCACATGCAAAATTCATCAATCTCAGTACCAACCTCGGTTCCATACTTTTGTTTTCTGCTTCTGGAAAAATCATTTATGCCATTGCTATTCCCATGGCCATATCGAACGCAGCTGGCGGTTTTTTTGGCGCCAGGTTAGCGCTGTTGAAAGGAAATAAATTCATTAAGATCTTCTTCCTGGTAGTGGTCATCCTGACCATCATAAGGTTTGGATATGATATCTTTTTCTTTTAACAATCCCCAACTTGTGATTTTTCTTATTTTCGTAGAGTATGGTTGACAATTTCGAAGCACAAAAAAATCTGAAGGCAGGAAGTTACACCACGCTGATCTGTGGTGCGATCCTGGTCATATTTCTATTTGTGAAATGGAGTTTGCCTGATATTCCACCTCCTCCTATCGAGGAAGGCATCGAGGTTAACCTGGGAAACAGCGACCAGGGGCTTGGTGATGACCAGCCTTTTTTACCCGGGCAGCCTGCGCCATCGGACCAGCAATCCTATACACCACCAAAACAGGCAGCGAAAGTAGTAGAAGAAGTAAAGGATTTTGAAACAGATGATAAGGATGAAGATGCACCTGCGATTGCAAAGCCACCGGTTACAAAACCTGATGCAAAGAAAGTTCCTGAAAAGGATATTGTAAAATCAAAACCCGTTTCCAATCCTCAACCTGTCAATAATCCTGCTCCAGCACCTCCCAAACCAAAAGCGGTTTTCAAGGGAGTGAACGGAACCGGGACAGGAGGTAATGAAGCGGATAATTATAAAAAAGGTGGCAACCAGGGTATTGCCGGTGGAACTGGCGACCAGGGAAGACCAGGAGGCAACCCTGATTCTGATAATTATACCGGAGGTGGTGGAACAGGTAAAGGCATGCCGGTCACTTTAAGAGGATTGTCGGGAAGAAGAATTGTGAACAATCCTTCATTCACTGATGAATTTAATGAGAACGCAAAAGTGGCGATTGATATCCGCATTGATGGTAATGGACGCGTAGTTTCAGCAGAATACCAGCCAAGAGGATCAACAACAGCCAACTCCGATTATAAAGCCATTGCGATCCGCAATGCAATGAAGCTGAAATACAATGCTACCGGCCAGGAGTCAATGGGTACCATTCAATTTAATTTCAAAGTCCATAATTAAAGGTCGAGGCAACATGGGACCGGCGGCCGGGGACTTGATCGGCCGTACCAAGGGCCGAAGGTCCGAGGAACGGCCAAGGACAATCATGAATTATCATCAACT
>JAEWIW010000264.1 GCA_023386855.1 Bacteroidota bacterium
AACCTATCTGGTTTGCTTTACGTTAGTAAAGCGGTTGTCCCATTTATGATCGAACGACAGGAAGGTCATATCATCAACATCGGTTCAACTGCGGCAAAAGAAGTGTATGAAAAAGGAAATGTTTACTGCGCCACCAAACATGCTGTTGACGCTGCTTCACAAGCCATGCGCATTGACCTGCTTCGTCATGGGATCAAGGTAACAGCGATCCACCCGGGTGCTGCGGAAACGGAATTTTCACAGGTTCGCCTTAAAGGAAATCATGAAGCTGCCGCAAAAGTTTATGAAGGCTACAGGCCATTGGTTGCAGAAGATATTGCCGAGATCGCTTTTTATTGCGCAAGCCTGCCACCTCATGTATGCATTAATGATCTTGTTGTTACCTGTACTTCACAGGCTAATTCATACTACCTGCATAAAGGATGAGGAACTATGCCTTCATTATGACTGCTGGCTCTTTTTAAGAAGGATAACATAACCGCAAAGTTTTTTGCGGTTCTTATTTACCTGTACAGGTTTGATCATATGGTATTCTGTGAACTTAGGCACATAGGAATATGAGATTATATTTCCATCAACATCACCCCACATATGCTTCTTGTACACCACCTGCCGTTCACTGTAATCAAACATTCTTACTTCATATAATTTGGAAGTAGGATCACCAATGAAAACAAACTGGTATAAGCCGCCTTCATTCATGGGAACTACTATCGGCATTTCGTATTCACTTTCCATCTGGATTGATGCTTCGCGCAAAACACTGAAGCCCTGCTGTCCATACATGCGTTTAAGGCTGTCAACCTCATGCTGGTAAGGATTGCCCTCACAGCTTACCGGCCGAAGCACTTGATTATTTTGAGAATAAGTAGTTGAACTAATGATCACCAGCAGCAACACAAACCACAAACGACACAAATTGTACATAATCTTTGTTTTTATAGGACGGATTTAGGGGATCTTTCAAAAATAAGTAATCAGGTATTCAACGCAAAAACGAAGAAAATCTTTTTCAAAAATTTAAACAATTTCCTAAAAAAGATAAGGGAGAATACATATCCTGCGCTGGCCTTAAACAGGAATATTTTTTGCCTGGCCCAAAATGGTTAAATGCCATTGAAGACGATGCTGTTTGCTTCTCTCTTTCCGGCCTATTGCGCAAGCGAAAGCCTGATCTGCACTCCTGCCCTGGTATTGGTAATCGGTGGCGCCGTGGAAATCTTCGGCTCCACTCTCCTTTGTTCGAAGTATAGCTTTACATTGACCCTGTTGCTGATAACATAATCAATAGATGGATTAATCGTAATCACTTTTTGACCCGCAGTGGGAAGCGCCTGTAACTGGTCGAGCCTGCTGTTGGCCGTAACATCATCCCTTAACCCCAGGTCGAGCCGGAAAGCCGCATCATTTTCCAATGGCTTGCCCTTCCATTTGATAAATGACAATGCGCCTCTTTTCCTGAAACCGGCACCAATTGTAAATTCTGTTGAGCGCGCTTCTGATAACTGGAAATCGATCAGGCTTAAGCTGAGTGTTCTTGACTTCTTATATTCAAACCTTGCGGTCATTTGGTTGGCAAATTGAAGGTCTACATCAATTAACGGTTCAAACCGCTCATTGATGGAAATATTCGGAACAAGGAAATACGGGATAAAATTCCCGGTTAACGTATCAATAAACCCGGGATAGTTCACTCTCCATGGATCTTCAAAAAGAAGCGCAGAGTTGAAACTGTTCATGCTTAACGAACTATTATACCCATGTGAAAAAGATACATTGGTAAAAAGTTTTTCCAGTCCAGGTATCCTGGTTAATCCTGTATAGGTAATCCTCCAGTTAGGACGGGGCAGAATACCGGAAAATGGATTTGAACGGATATTATTGTTCGACTGCTTAATCAGCGGAACCGTTTTAGGATCCTTGTTGGTATATGCTGCAATAAAGGCAGGTATCAGTACATCCTGCGCATATCGTCCATAACCGGCATAGAAGCCATCAGAAAGATATTTTTCATTGGCCGGAAGATTTTGCCAATAAGGGTTATTCTTCGCCAGCCGCTCCGACAACAATATCCTGTAGTCCTGGAATTTCAGAAAAGTATTGGTTACCTGGTTTGGATCTATTTTTCCAAATAAGGTCTGGAAAGAAATATAACTCACACTGAAGCTTCCAGCCGTATAAGGATTCAGCCTTGCAAATTTCCCGCTATAACCCAAGGTATCCTTATATAATTCACTGTAGGTTTTACCGAATGTTTTTTCAACATTAACATCAATGGTAAGATCACGAATGGGAACCAGCTGGGCATTGATCCTCAAGGTCTGCTCATAATTCTGCTGGTTCTGGAAATTGAAATTAGGATCGCCGGTAATGAGCCCTTTCTTCGCAAGTGTATTGATAAAATTAGTATCAGGTGTTCTTCCAAAAACATAATCCCATCCTGGTGCATTGGAATGAAGATCCATACCAAGTATCCTGGTACTATCCGTATATCCATATATAATGGAACCGGCATTCTCCGTATAGTTGATGCTAACACGTTTTAGCGAGGTAAGCAACCTGCCCGCAAACTTAACCGCACCACTTAATTCCAGTGGTTCATTGGGATCCCGCTTCTTTCTTTTGCCCTTTACAGTAGCCGTATCCTGCGCAGGTTGCTGCAAATTGTTGGCAGGTGGTGCAACTTTCTCTTCTTCTACTGCCCTGAGAAATCTTGATTTACTATACAATCTTGTAAGATCGAATTCAGCGGTGGCATTTTTCTGCTGTCCATTGGTTAACGTATTTCCCAGCGTTTTTGCTACCAGCGATGCGGCCAGGAAATTATAATTGGCAGTATAACTGAGTCGCACTGATGTCCAGTCAAGCGCAGGAACTTTTGCCAGCGGAAGGGTATAAGTAAGGTTGGCCGTATGTTCATACGACACGGTTCTTCCACCCTTCCAGAAATTATCCCACATTCTTTTTTTCTGCTGATCATTAAGTCTTCCTGAATCTTCATCAATCCACGACCTGTTGGTGGCAGAAAAATCAAGGTTCAGTGATTGGGTAATATCCCAGCGCATATTGTATACCCTGTCGAAAGTGAAATATTTATCAAAGGTTTCCGGCAGCCCCTTCTTTGGCCCACCCACATTGCGGGGCCTGAAGGTTCCAAACTGCCTGTTCACATCGGCGCGGAAACTAAGCAGCGCGGGAACAGGGTTAATGTTGAAATCCCTGATGATATCAAGCCATTTCGATTTTGATTTAAACAATGGAGCTATGGGCTTCCAGAATTTTGGTGTTCCCGCGTAATTATATCCAAGCCCTGCACGGTGCCGGACGATCTCGTTATTTTCAATCAGCGGGTTATGCTGCTCTTCTTTATAGTATGAATAGCTGATGTCGAAGTTTTCAATGCTCCATATCTTAGGTTGCTTACCCGAGGTATTGTTCTTCCTTACATTCGTAAAATTCACCGTTTTGATGGTGCGCTTATCAATAGCATCATTTCGGATGGAATCCCTTACCGATGCAGGTGATCCATTCAGTTTATCCTTAAGCTTCACATCAAGATCATAGGGATCATACTGCGGCGCACTTACCGTTTGTGACACACTTGCATAG
>JAEWIW010000303.1 GCA_023386855.1 Bacteroidota bacterium
TACCGATCACTACCCTGTCGGGTTTCATGAAATCTTCCACGGCAACTCCTTCTCTAAGGAACTCGGGGTTTGACACCACGTCGAATTCGCCCCTGTAATGTTCTGCAACAGCAGCATGCACTTTTTCAGCGGTTCCAACGGGTACAGTACTTTTATCCACGATAACTACATACCTGTTCAATATTTTTCCAAGATCACCGGCCACGCCCAACACATATTTCAGGTCGGCTGAGCCATCTTCACCCGGGGGGGTAGGAAGTGCAAGGAAGATCACTTCCGCATTGCGGATGCCATCTTTAAGGCTGGTGGTAAAATGAAGACGTTCTTCTCTAAGGTTACGGATGAATAATTTTTCAAGGCCAGGTTCATAGATGGTGATCTGCCCGTTGCTGAGTTTATCAACCTTTGACTGGTCGATATCTATACAAACAACATCATTCCCGGTTTCTGCAAAACAGGTCCCGGTAACCAACCCAACGTAACCGGTTCCAACAACTGCAATTTTCATTTTGTTAATGGTTTTTAAGCTTTCAAAGGTTTATCTATTAATGTATTCAAGCACTTTGCTGGTTATAAAGGCAAGCTGGTCTTCTTCCAGTTCGGTATGCATAGGCAGGGAGATCACCCTGGATGTAAGCCAGTCGGTTTTCTCAAGATTGATGGAGGCGCTGCCAAAGGATTCGAACATCTTCTGCCTGTGCGCGGGCACAGGGTAGTAAATCATGGAAGGAATATTGTTTTCTGCAAGGAATTTATTCAATCCATCGCGGTCAACACCTTCAAGGGTCAGGGTATACTGGTGAAAAACATGTTTTGTATTGGAGGCCCTGTAAGGAGTGGTGATCTTTGGATGATGGGCAAATGCCGCATCATAATAATCTGCAGCTTTCCGGCGGGCATCGATATACTGGTCAAGCTTAGGCAGCTTAACGTTCAGAACGGCAGCCTGCATGGTATCGAGCCGGCTGTTACAGCCAACAGTATCATGGTAGTACCTAACACTCTGGCCATGGTTGGCGATCATCTTCAACTTGGTAGCCAGTGCATCATCATCGGTGAACAATGCCCCGCCATCGCCGTAGCATCCCAGGTTCTTTGAGGGGAAAAAGGAAGTAGCGCCGATAGTTCCCATGGTGCCTGTCTTCTTTTTAGTTCCATCAGAAAAGGTATAATCGGATCCAATCGCCTGTGCATTGTCTTCAATAACAAACAGGTTATGCCTGCGGGCAATGTCCATGATCTTTTCCATATCGGCCGACTGACCATAGAGGTGAACAGGCACAATTGCCTTGGTTCTATTTGTTATTGCGGCTTCAATAGCGGAAGGATCAATGCAGAAGGTTTTGGGGTCCACTTCAACAAAGACCGGCTTTAGTTTCAGCAGGGCAATAACCTCTGTAGTAGCGATATAGGTAAAGGAAGGAGTGATTACTTCATCACCGGGCTGAAGGTCCAGGGCCATCATGGCTATCTGGAGCGCATCTGTTCCGTTTGCACAGGGTATCACGTGTTTTGAACCGAGATAAGTGGCGAGAGAAGAAGCGAATTCCGTTACTTGTTTACCATTGATATAAGCTGAGGTATCGAGGACTTCGTGAATGGCAGCATCAACATCAGCCTTGATATGGGCGTATTGTTGCTTAAGATCCACCATCTGGATTGGGCGCATATTTCTTTTTTTAAACGGGCACAAACCTAGTGTAAAAAACTGGTATGTCCAATCCTGCCTCAAGGCTTGATGGGGCGTTTAAAAGGAATGATTTTACTTTGTGCCCAATTCATATGAAATTCTATTTGTTCCTATACAACAGCTTTCTTTCCCTTTATTCCCTGGGTATCTCACTAGCGGCCGGCTGGAATGCCAAGGCCAGGCTATGGGTAGAAGGACGAAAAAAACAGTTACTACCTACTCCCGACCCAAAGCGACCTACAGTATGGATGCATTGCGCTTCTCTTGGTGAATTTGAACAGGGCCGGCCAATTTTTGAAGCCCTGAGAAAGGAACATCCCAATAGGAATTATATAGTCACCTTTTTTTCGCCTTCCGGTTACGAGGTAAGAAAAAATTATGAAGGGGCCGATCAGGTGCTGTACCTGCCAGTGGGCCACTCCAAAAAAGCCAAAGCCTTTATTGAAAAGATCAACCCTTCGCTGGTGATCTGGATCAAATATGAGTACTGGTACCATTACCTTGAAATCCTGCACCAGCGACAGGTGCCGCTATTGCTGGTATCGGCCATCTTCAGGAAAGAACAACCTTTTTTCAGGTTTTACGGACCGCTACACCGGAGGATGCTGCACTTCTTTACCCATATTTTTGTACAGGATGAAGGCTCCGTTCAACTGCTTCAAGGCATTGAAATAAAAGATAATATTACCACCAGCGGGGACACGCGGTTCGACAGGGTCCTTGACATTGCAGCCCACGCAAAACCAATACCCCTTGCAGCAGCATTTGCAGGTTCTCATCCTGTTCTTGTTGCTGGAAGTACATGGAAGGAGGATGAAGAAGAACTGGTTCACCTGGCCCGCGCCAATCCCGACCTTAAGCTGATCATTGCTCCCCACCAGGTAGAGGAACACAGGTTAATTGAAGTAGAAAAGCTATTTTCTTCAGTGACCAGGTTTTCCAAACTGGCCGCCGACCCTGGTACAAAAGCGCAGGTTCTCCTAATTGATAATATTGGAATGCTTTCCTCTCTTTACCGTTATGGAACAGTTTGCTACATCGGTGGTGGGTTCGGAGATGATGGGGTGCATAATGTGTTGGAAGCAGCTGTGTATGGTAAACCCGTGGTGTTCGGACCAGTGTATGAAAAATTCCTTGAAGCAGTAAGAATGGTCGACTGTTCAGCGGCATTCAGCGTGGAATCGGCGCTGGAACTGGAATCCATATGTACAAGGCTACTGGAGGAAAAAGAATTTTATGCCATGGTATCCGCGCAGGCAGCAGCTTTCGTTTCCAGCCATGCAGGAGCAACAGGAATAATAATGGATTATATCAGGAGCCGGAAATATTAAAGAAACCTTCTTTTTACAAGCTGGTAAAAATGACGAACCGAGTTGCGCGTATCATCCCAACCCAGCTTTACCTTAAGCTCTCTTTCAATCCAGTACTGCGCTTCAGCATAAATGCGGAAATTGTTGATGGTCTTTATACTTCTTTCATACATCACTTCATCGCCCCTGAAAAGTTCATTGATGAACACATAACGGTCGTTTACACCAATACCTTTTTTGAGATCACGGATAGGTGAATCGGTAAGCCTGTGGGCCACTTCAAGCACTTCGTTCTTAAGCTGGTCGTTGCGGGAAGGCTTCTGTGCCGAAATGGTATCATTGATTTCTTTCGGCAACTCCTGCTGTGCCAGTGTAGGAATATCCTGTAATGGATCATAATTCCATCCATTTGTGGGCTGTGAATCCTGGCTGGAAGACTTTTCTTTGGCAGCAACTGCAGGTTTTGCAGGTTGCTCTTTTTCCGGTGATGTTGCCGGCCTGGAAGTGGCAGCATTAAATTTTGAATGAGGAATGGGTTCGGGCGCAACTTCTTCCTGTGC
>JAEWIW010000423.1 GCA_023386855.1 Bacteroidota bacterium
GTTGAAGCCAAAGAAGGTGAGATTGCCGGTAATATCAGTTATATGGCGCTCAAGGGGGAGGAAGTGGCCGGCCCGGTGGATGAACCCTTCCGTTTCCAGCTCGATGCTGCCGGTAATATTACTTCGGCTTCCACTGCTTTAAAGGAAGTGGGCACTGGAAATACAGGATTGAAAAGGGAATCCATCACGCTGGGTAAACCAGTGAACAATTGTGGCGATGCATCGGTACATGAAACTTCGACTGGCTACTGGGGCATATTCTTCCTAGGCTTCCTGGGCGGACTGGTTGCATTGCTGACCCCATGCGTATTTCCCATGATCCCGCTTACTGTTTCCTTCTTCACTAAAAAAACAGGAAGCAGGAAGAAAGGTATTTTCAATGCATCATTATATGGGTTTTTTATCCTTTTGATCTATGTATTGCTGAGCATTCCTTTCCATTTTCTCGACAGCAGCAACCCCGAGATCCTCAATAATATTTCTACCAACGTATGGCTGAACCTCGTGTTCTTCGTCATCTTCGTGGTATTTGCCCTAAGCTTTTTCGGTTTATTCGAGATCACCATGCCGAGCAGCCTGGCCAATAAAGTGGATGAACGCTCCGCGATTGGTGGTGTACTTGGAATTTTCTTCATGGCGCTTACGCTTGCACTGGTTTCCTTCTCCTGTACAGGCCCCATCCTGGGTTCATTGCTTGCAGGATCATTATCAACCAATGGAGGTGCCATGCAGCTTACGATGGGTATGGCAGGCTTCGGAGTGGCTCTCGCACTACCTTTCACCATCTTTGCGCTGTTCCCAAGCCTGATGAAATCATTGCCAAGGTCTGGCGGATGGCTTACCACCGTTAAGATCGTTCTTGGATTTATTGAACTGGCCCTTGCCGTGAAATTTCTTTCTAATGCCGACCTCGTTGAACATTGGGGTATACTCAAAAGAGAAGTGTTCTTCGCCATCTGGATCCTGATTGGCTTGTTGTTATCCTTATATCTTTTCGGTATTCTCCGGTTTAAGCATGAAGGCAAGCCCAAACTTTCCAAAGTGAGAGTGGGACTGGGAGTGATCATTCTACTGTTTACCATTTACTTGGTACCTGGACTTACCAATACTCCCTATGCCAACAGGTCGTTGATCAGCGGCTTCCCGCCACCACTGACCTATTCCATTTATGGTGAAAGTGCATTCAAAGGTGTTGAAGCAAAAGTGATCAACGATTATGAAGCTGCGCTTGCACTGGCAAAAAAAGAAGGGAAGCCATTGCTGATCGACTTTACCGGCTGGGCCTGCGTGAATTGTCGTAAGATGGAAGAGAACGTATGGACAAATCCAGAAGTAAAGGAAAGAATTGAACGTGATTATATCCTGGTATCACTGTATGTTGATGATCGTAAACTGTTGCCAAGGGATGACCAGTTCATACAGCATTTTGATGATGGATCGAAAAAAGAAGTAAAAACCATTGGTGATAAGTTTGCCACTTTCCAGAGCATCAATTTCAAAAGTGTATCACAGCCATTGTATGCAGTGGTGAACGCGGAAGAGAAGCTGTTGTCTAACCCTGTGGGTTATACGCCGGATGCAAAGGAGTTCAGTGAATGGCTGGAATGTTCAAAAGAAAAATAATGTAACACATTGCTGGATACATTTCAGCGCATACAGTTTTTAAAGAACTTCTATATCTGCTTATAAAAAACGCCTCCGGAAGGAGGCGTAATTATTTGTATGGTTCATTAAATTTAAAATGCTGGCTGGCAGTACATGATTTCGGATAATGACTTCCAGTGTTACATCTTATAAAGTAGAATTATTAGAGGGCGATCTTTTTTTGTACCATCATCTTGCGAAGATTGATCAGTCCATAGCGCATTCTTCCCAAAGCCGTATTGATACTGCAATCGGTAAGGGATGCGATCTCTTTGAAACTAAGATCTGCATAATGACGAAGGATGATCACTTCACGCTGGTCATCAGGTAGCAGGTCGAGCATCTGGCGAACCCTGTCGTGGCTTTGCCTCTTCATCATTTTTACATCAGCGCCTTCTTCTGTGAAGTTCAGCACTTCAAAGATGTCGCGGTCATCGCTGGTTTTGATGGCAGGCGTTCTTTTTACTTTTCTGAAATGATCTACACAAAGGTTGTGCGCGATACGCATTGCCCAGGGAAGAAATTTTCCTTCTTCAGTATACCTTCCGGCGCGAATGGTATCGATCACCTTGATCAGTACATCCTGGAAGATGTCCTCGGCAAGGTATTTGTCTTTTACCATGAACACGATAGAGGTAAACATCTTGTCCTTATGCCTGAGCACAAGAATTTCCAATGCGTTAAGGTCACCATCCTGGAATGCCTGGATGAGTTCATTGTCGGTCTTTAAACGTAGTGAATTCATAAACTTCTACGATTTGTAGGTTATAGGATATTATTAAAAAAATGGATTTTAAAAAAAAGTGCTTGGTCGGTTTTTCTGTGTAGAAGTGTTTACTCGATAGTGTAAGTGTTTGTTTTCAGATAATAAGTACAAATTACCTACTAAAGATATAGAGATTTTCCAAAAAACAAAATTTTCTGCAACTTTTTCCGTTATCCCGCACCGCTGCTAAATATTTCTATGGATTGAGTAATGGTTTATCCTCTAAATTTGCTCATGCCAAGAACCTCAGGTAAAGAAAAGAAGGGATCCCCGGCAACGCAGACCGGGGAGAGAGACTTGCAGCAAGACGGGATCTTCATTAAAGGCGCAAGGGTTCATAATCTCAAAAACGTTTCTGTTTCCATTCCAAGAAATAAGCTGGTTGTTGTTACCGGTGTATCCGGGTCGGGAAAATCTTCCCTTACCATTGATACGCTGTTTGCCGAAGGCCAGCGCCGCTATGCCGAAAGCCTTAGTGCCTATGTAAGGCAGTTCATGTCGAGGATGGTGAAGCCGGATGTGGATTATATCCGTGGCCTTTGCCCGGCCATTGCCATTGAACAGAAAGTGATCACCCGCACGCCAAGATCTACTGTTGGTAGTATGACCGAGATCTATGATTACCTGCGCCTGCTGTTTGCCAGGGTGGGTAAAACCATATCGCCCATTTCAGGGCGTGAAGTGAAAAAGGATGATGTTACCGACGTGCTTAATGCAATAAAGCAACTGCCGCATGGCGCAAGAGTATTGCTGCTGGTGCGTTTCAGGCAACATGCTAACCGGAACCCTGGGGAAGAACTGAATATCCTGATGCAGAAAGGGTTTGCCAGGGTACTTCATAAAGACACCGTTTACCGGATCGAAGATATACTGGAAGAAAAAGCGGAGTTTGGGAAGAAAGGGTTTGTGCCGGATAATTCAAGTTATGTGCTGGTCGACAGGCTCGTGGTGAAAGAATTTGATGAGGATGATGACCATCGTATGGCCGACTCCATTTCAACAGCCATGTATGAGGGCGAGGGCGAAGTGTTCTTATATATTAATAACGAAAGCTGGCAACATTTCTCCAACCGGTTTGAACTCGATGGTATCCTCTTCGATGAACCCGTTCCAAACCTGTTTTC
>JAEWIW010000137.1 GCA_023386855.1 Bacteroidota bacterium
TGACCAGCTTGAAACGGGTATGCAACAAAAAGTAAAGAAGGCATACGGAAAGCAGGATGGTTCTTACAGCATGATGCCCTTCTTTGACCTGCTGGCGCTACATGAAATGGGGCATAGTTATACAGCGCAGGCAGGATTGAAGATGCAAAGAAACTGGATGGGTGAATTGTTTGTCAACATCATGCTGCATACCTATATCGCCGAGAAGAAACCAATGCTGTTGCCTGCTCTTGAAACATTTCCTGGTATGGTTCTTTCAAAGGGAAATGACAGTTATAAGTACACCAGCCTTGAAGATTTTGAACGACTGTATGCTTCGCTTGGAATGGGTCCCGAAAATTATGGATGGTACCAGAGCAGGTTTCATTCAGCCGCAAAGGATATTTATAATGAAGGCGGGAAAGAGATCATGAAAAAATTATGGTTTGCGCTTAAAAATCACCAGGAAGACTTGCCGGATAATGCATTTACTGAAATGCTGGGCAGGGAGGTTAGTCCATTTGTAGCCAGTGTTTATTTGAATTGGAATAGGTAGAACCAGTTCATCGTATTTTTCTTATTTTTGACACGCTAAATTTATAAAAGGACATGTAGAATAATTTCTTTCAGGCAAATAAGTCAACCAGCCGTATGTGACTTTATTGTTCATTCTTAATGAAAGAAATTATGTTGATACTTCATGACATTTCCTATAAGCATCCCAACAGGGATTTGCTTTTCGAAAAAATTAATATTACTATAAATGATTTTGATAAAGTTGCCCTTATAGGTAACAATGGGGTGGGCAAATCCTCGCTGCTTAAAATTATTTCAGGCGAATTGAAGCCTTCCGGCGGACAACTGGAAACAAAGGTTCTACCTTATTATGTGCCCCAGGTATATGGACAGTTTAAACACCTTTCAATAGCCCAGGCATTAGGTGTTGATCGGAAGCTTGCCGCATTGCGTGAAATAATTGGAGGAAATGCTGCAGAAGAAAATTTTACAACATTGAATGAAGACTGGGCCATCGAAGAGCGTTGCAGGGAGGCTTTAATGTACTGGCAACTGGAGAATATGGATATGAACCAGCAATTGGATTCTCTTAGTGGTGGACAAAAAACAAAGGTCTTTCTTGCCGGTATACAATTGCATCAACCCGATTTTATCCTGCTTGATGAGCCCGGGAACCATCTTGATTTTGAGGGTCGGCAGTTACTGAATGATTTCATTCAAACTACACAAAGTACATTGATGGTGGTCAGCCATGACCGCAAACTATTGAACCTTTTGAATACCGTTTTTGAGTTAAGCCGGAAGGGAGTTGCTGTTTATGGAGGCAACTATGATTTCTATGCATTGCAAAAACAGGTTGAAACCGGGGCGTTGTTGTCTGACCTTCAAAGCCAGGAAAAGGAATTGCGTAAAGCGAAAGAAAAGGAACGAGAGACCCTTGAACGGCAACAGAAGCTGGATTCCAGGGGGAAGAAACAACAGGAAAAAGCAGGTGTTGCCAAAATCATGATGAACACTTTACGAAACAATGCTGAAAAAAGCACGGCCAAATTAAAATATGTTCATGCCGAAAAAATTGAGGGACTGTCTGGAGAACTAAAGAATCTCAGGGCTTTGATTCCTGCGATTGATCAAATGAAACTGTCTATTAATGATTCTTTCCTTCACAAGGGAAAGATATTGATTACTGGCCAGGGGATTAATTATAGCTACGGTTCAAAACCACTCTGGACCAGTAACCAGGACATACAGGTTACCAGTGGGGAACGTATTGCCATAAAGGGAATCAATGGATCTGGTAAATCAACCCTGTTAGGGCTGATTATGGGGAAGATGGAACCTTCGAGCGGGAAGATGGTTAGGGCGGTATTCAATGTTGTAAATATTGACCAGGAATATTCCCTTATCAGCAAGGATAAAACAGTATACGACCAGGCCCTATTGTTCAATAACGGGGGCCTACAGGAACATGAGGTCAAGATAAGGCTGCACCGGTTTTTATTTGGTAAAGAAGATTGGGATAAAACTTGCAGGGTATTAAGTGGAGGAGAAAGATTAAGACTGGTATTGTGTTGCCTGACGATACTTGCACAATCGCCAGATATGATTGTACTTGATGAGCCAACCAATAACCTGGATATACAAAACATGGATATTCTTATCAATGTGATAAGGGATTATAAAGGAACCTTACTTGTCGTTTCTCATGATGAATATTTTCTTCAACAGGTAAATATTGACCGCTGTATTCACTTACAATCAGGTTTTCCAACATAAATTTTGTATTTTAGAAATCCAGGTTCTTTTTTACATCACCCCATTCATCCAAGCTATGGCCTATCCCTTTATTCCTTTCGGATTGATCGCAATATTTATTGTGTATGTTATTTACCTGCTTGTAAAAAAAGATAAGCGAAGATTCAGGATCGTCATATATCCAGGACTATTCTTTATAGCTGTATGGGGGCTTATTTACTTTTTATGGCTTAAATAGTTTACAACATTTCAAATATGAAGAACTCAAAGAATCTTTCAAAAGAGCAGTTAGCAGAACTGCTTTCAATATTGCAATCGCGTTTTGAAAAGAATATGGCAAGGCATGAGGGTATGAATTGGAAGCAAGTTGCAGCTCGCTTGGATGCGCATAAGGATCGTTTGTGGTCATTATGGGAAATGGAAAGAACAGGTGGTGAGCCAGATATAGTGATCTTTGATGAAGTCAGCGATGAATATTTCTTTTATGATTGTTCGCCTGAAAGTCCAAAAGGAAGACGGAGCCTGTGTTATGACAGGAAGGCGCTGGAGGCAAGGAAAGAAAACCAACCTGCAGGTAATGCAATAGATATGGCAGCAGGGATGGGAATTCAAATACTGGATGAAGAACAATATCGCCGGTTACAGCAGGCTGGTGCTTTTGATACCAAAACCTCCAGTTGGGTGAAAACGCCTGAAGCCATCCGGAAGCATGGCGGGGCTTTATTTTGCGACCGCCGATATGATCATATATTCACCTACCATAATGGTGCGGATTCCTATTATGCAGCAAGGGGATTCCGTGGGTGCCTGAAATTTTAAAACCAGTATTAAACTTAGCACCCATAACTGATAACCTGCTCATATTTGGCGAGTTTTTCCGGGGGAATGAGGAGGGTTTAATTCCCTGCAAAAGGAGTTCCGAAAATTCCAACGGCCAGTTCAATCCATACCAGGGCCAGCAATAAAAGAATGCCTGCACAGATCAGCAGCCTGTAAACATTGGTTTTCACCAATCTCAATACCAGTTCGCAGGTCAACCCTGTTCCAAATAAAAGAATGGCGGCTATGATAAAATCTGACAGGCTCCAGTTGACTTCATTGGTAAATTGCATGGCAATGAAGGGCACCAGTAATAATAACGAAGCAGTGAGCAGGATGGCGGTTAGACGGATGTTGCGGGACATCATGGCGTGTTTTTTAAAAAAATTTGAAACAGTTGGTATTTAAAAGTGCTTTGAAAAACAAAGTTAATTAGCTACTTTGATTTCAAAGTGTTTTTTAAAATTTTTTTTTTGCCCTTCCTGCTGGCTGGTCCAGGGCTTTGATTTGTTCCTGGTAGGAAGGAGGCAGCAGCAGTTTCTTGATAAGCCCATCGAGCTTTAGCAGCCTGCTGAATTTATACAAGGGAACGGCAGCAGTAAGCCAGGAGAATTCACCAACATCCAGGAGCTTTTTTACCTCGCCGGGAACCACCAGTTTCTGCGCTTCCAGCAATACCAGGTAGCGCGGGTATCCCAGGTGTTTTGCATATTGTTTGAATAAGTCATCCGTATACTTACTTTTCTGGAGATCTTCTTTTAAATGCCGGTCCCTTATGGGCAGCCATTGTGCATATGTGGGTGGAAGATCGCTTACACCCATTCTTTTTCCAACCCGGTAAAAAACATCGTACAATTCATCTTTCTCTTTGTTGGTCATTGGTCTTTCCAATAGTTCATATGCGGCCTGTGAATAATAGATCAGCATGAATAATACATCCCTGTAAGCCCACGAAGGGATCTGGTATCCGCGTTTGTTTTCAACCGAAAGGTGAATTTTGCTCATCGTATCAATAGCAGCATTAGCTTCTTCCATAGTAGAGAAAACAATTGCCCTGGCATAACGTACCGTTGAAAACAGGCGCCCAATGGGGTCTGAAGGCAATTTGCCTGTGAAGTAAAGCCAGTCGACCGCTTTGTTCAATGCAAATTCCGCAGCTGAGCCTGCAAAAATGAACAATATGGTAGCACTTTTCCCCCAGATCTTCCTGACAATAGATGATGGTTCTACAAAATATTTTATGCTTTCCTTCGCCATGTCCACTTGTTTAATTATTCAGGAATATACTCCTGCTTTTGCTTTTCTTCTTTTACTCATCCTGATCCTTTTCCTTTTGGCCATTGCGAACAGCAGCCTGTTTACTGCGCCCATGAATTTGGATCCTTTCTTTACGCCATGATCCGGTTGGATAGCTCTTTTTTCCTGTTCTTCCTGTGCCCCGAACATTTCCTGCATGATCTTTTTAACTGATCTTTCCACCATCTTCCTGAAAGGCACCCTGGCCATTAATCCATAGATGGCTGCATTACCCCTCGATGTAGCTTCTGGATGTTTCCTAGCATAATCCAATGCCTCCTGGAGATCGTTAATATAAGTATCTATCACACCAACGTTGGTAGGCAATACAGTAAGATGAATGCAATCGGGGTGTTGTTGCCTGTCAACCATCCAGCCCATATCTTCCATTTTATCAGCAATGACATAAATATCGGGATCGTTATTGATGGTGCTATAGGAAAGGATATTCATGCATGGATGGCCAATGAGTTGGATGCCTTTCATCGACTGCAAACGATTTTTAAGCTGAACAGCGCCATCCATCAGGGTTTTGGCCAGTTGCATGAAACCATTTTCTCCAAGGCTGTTCAGTGAAGCCCATGCAGCAGCAATAGGTCCTCCTGCACGTGTTCCAAGAAGCGTAGGGGAGATGTAGATGCCACCGGGGAAATCAGTAGTTACAATAAACTGGTGCTGCATATAGTCCATGCTCCTGTACAATAACACGGATGCCCCCTTTGCGCCGAATCCAAATTTGTGTACATCAGCAGAGATGGAGGTAACACCGTTTACACGGAAATCCCATGCATCAATGGTATAGCCGCATTTTTCTACCCATGGAAGCATGAAGCCACCAATGCAGGCGTCAACATGCAAGGGTAATTTATACTTGGCGGCAAGACGGCTTATGGAATCAATGGGATCTAATATTCCATTGGGATAACCCGGTGCGGAACCAACCAACAAGATGGTATTTCCATTAATGAATTTTTCCATGCTTTTTACATCAGCCTTCCCGGATTCATCGACGGGAACTTTTCTTAAAACGAGGTCAAACAGTATGGCAGCCTTGTCAAATGCAGGATGCGCTGTTGAAGGGACCACCACTTCAGGTCTTGAAATACGGGGGTGAAGTTTTTTTGCAAGTTGACGATAGCAAAACATCGCCAGCAAAATACTTTCTGTTCCGCCGGAACTCATGACACCTACTGTATGTTCATCACCATGTAACATTGATGCGGTCATATGAACCACTTCCTGTTCCATTTTATGGAGGCTTTTGAAGGCAAGTGGATTCAGGTAATTCGCACTGCCGAGTTCCCTTGCCGCATCATCCAGCAGCTTTTCATGCGCTTCATCGATCCAGTACACCAGGCTCCAGGCTCGTCCTTTCTTCCAATCAATATCTTCCTCTTTCATGGATCTTATCTGGCTGATTAACTTACCCGGTTCAACGCCTACCATAGGAATCCTGGCCGGAATGAATTTTTCTTTCACTGTATCATGTTTTAACCATTATAAGTTACAACTAATTGCAGCCTTTGCCAATGTGATGGGTTATTGGTAAGAATAATTTCACAGGAATGGCTTCAACACCTAGTTTTGCTTTTTCAAAACCCATATACATGCCAGCATATGTAATTGTTGAAATCGCTATCCACGATCAAAAAGAATACGATGAATATAAAAAGCTGACACCAGCATCGATCGCGGCTTTTGGTGGGCGCTTCATTGTTCGTGGGGCAAAAACTGAAACCCTTGAAGGGGAATGGAACCCTGAAAGGATAGTGGTGCTCGAATTTCCTTCAGTAGAAATTGCAAAAGAATGGTGGAACTCGGAGGAGTATACAAAAGCAAAGATCATCAGGCAGAGAGCAGCTCATACAAAAATGCTTGTTGTTGAAGGATACGAGTAAGGATTTTTCGTTTACATCATTACAATAAAAAATACAGGACTGCAATGTCCTGTATTTTCGCATTACTGTTTCATTTAAAGCTATTCAGGTGGTTTTCCTGTTCCCCGGTTCCAGTGCCGCAAGTTTCTGTCCTTTTTCATATCCCTCGGCATAATAATAAACCAGCAATCTTGATGGCAAACTTTTTTGAAGTTCAACAATATCCTTAACGGGGATCGTCATCTCGTTTCCATTGCCAGTATTATCTTTAAATCTCCATTCTTTTACAATTTTACCCTGCTCATCCCTGATGCTGATACTTCTCGATTTCCCGGTTTTACCTGGTTTATTGCATTGGAGGAACCGGATCGTAAGATGGTCCGTTGATTTAGCAGCAGAAAGATCCAGGCTTTGTAAATTGAAGGGTTCATACAGCGCCTGCTTTACAAGCACTTTATTATTCAATGAAATCTCGTAACTGTCACCGCCGGCCAAGGCCCTGTAGCTGACCAGCATTAAGAGGGACATGCATAAAAGCAGGGTCCTGGAAAACATTGACCTTAGTTTGTAGGCTTGCATAATAATAGGTTTTTGATGAATGATTTTGTTGCACTACAAATTGAACCAATAGTTTTTCCATTGAAAAATTCCTTTGATGAACCGACAATTTTTGCTGATCAAATGCAGGCATTGGCATCATTTAATTGTCGTTTTGTTCATCCTTGTTTTGGTACAGTTTGAATAATTTACTGGTGTCTTCAGCTGTTATGATGTAACTTATGATATGCTTCCTGCTTCAAAATATAAGCTTGATCATGTAGCTTTCTGGCTGGTAACAATCCTATTTTATGCATTCACCAGGAAGCATTTACCGGGATTAATCGGGTGGAGTGGTTTTTTACTTGATGTAATTTTTCGAAACGGTCTTCTTGCAATGATTTGTTACCTGAATATTTATTTCCTTTTTGAAAGACTTTTCAAATCGGAAAAGTACCTGTTATATGGTTTATCTGTTGTTGTATTGCTTTTTTCGTACACTGCCATTCAAAATGCCTGGGATGGATTTGTCAGGAGTTTGTCGAATGATAATGCAACCGGTGCGGACCTTTACCATGCTTATTATAATTTTTCAATCGGGGTCTTTTACCTCGCTTTTTCCCTTGCACTCATATTGAGTAAAAGGTGGTTCCGACAGCAGGTATTGTTACAAAAAATATCAAATGAAAAATTGCAGGCTGAATTACAATATTTGAAAGCACAGTTGAATCCTCATTTTCTTTTTAATTGCATCAACACCATTTATTTTCAAATTGATCCTGGCAATGCGCAGGCCAGGGAATCCCTGGAAAAATTTGCATCACTACTCCGCTACCAGCTTTATGAATGCAATGAGGATACCATCCCGATTGAAAAGGAAACTGGTTATATTGAAAGTTATGTGGACCTGCAACGTTTACGTAAAAACCTTAATAACCAGATAAGC
>JAEWIW010000153.1 GCA_023386855.1 Bacteroidota bacterium
CCCCCATACACGCCACTATGGAGGTCGCGGTTGGCGGCAGTAACTTCCACCTCGATATAGGCAAGCCCCCGAACCCCGATATCAATGGATGGGGTTTCCATACTCAGCATGGAACTGTCGGAAATCAGGATCACATCCGCTTTTAATAGATTTTTATTTTCTGCAACAAAGCTGGCAAGATTGGGTGAGCCGATCTCTTCTTCTCCTTCAATTAAAAATTTAATATTGGAAGAAAGAGTCTCCGTTTTAACCATCATTTCCAGCGCCTTCACATGCATGTAAAACTGTCCTTTATCATCGGCAGACCCCCTGGCATAAATTTTCCCGTCTTTGATCACCGGCTCGAAAGGCCCGCTGCGCCAGAGTTCCAGGGGATCGGGGGGTTGAACATCGTAGTGACCATACACCAGCACTGTTGGCTTTAAGGGGTCAATGATCTTTTCTGCATACACTACGGGATGTCCCTTGGTAGGATAGATCTCCGCTTTATCGGCTCCTGCTTCAAGCAGGCGTTTTTTTACTGCTTCGGCGCAGGCCTGCATATCTTTTTTATGTTCTGTATTGGCACTTACCGAGGGGATCCTTAACAGCTCAAGTAATTCTTCTAAAAACCTGTCCTTGTTTTGCTCCTGATATTCATTCCAGACTTGCATGATGAAAGATTTAGTAATTGCGAATGTAATTAAAGGGTCTTAAACCTTTGAACGATGTTTTTCATTCATCAAAACATTGGCCATGGTCCATTCCACCTTATGATCAAAGGGATGCTGCCTTACAGGGCAGTTCTTTTTGTAGCAGATATTGCACTGGTAATACTGGCAGCCGTCGGAATGAATGAACATTTCAAGGCTGTCGCCAAAATGGCTGCGGATGAGGTTTCCCAGTTCATCGATCTCTTCATGTGCTTCATGAAGATTCTGGTACCAGGGTAAGGTAAGATGGGCATCAACATGCAATTGTCCCCCATATTTAATCACGCGGAGATTGTGCAGGTCGATCCAGTTCTGCCTGCGATTTTTATTTAACAAGGCTACCATTTTGGAAAGTATTTCCATATCTGCTTCATCCATGATGCCCGCGATCGATTCCCTTACGATCTTATACCCCGTTACCATGATCACCCCGGCAAATATGATGGCCACCACGCTGTCGAGCCATACCAGCCCGGTGAAATAGATCAGTATTAAACCGATGATGATACCGACGGTAGTGTAGGTATCTGTTTGAAGATGCCTGCCGCTGGCGATCAATGCCAGTGAATTGTTTTTGCGGCCCTTCCTGATGCTGAAGTATCCAACGCCATAATTCACTGCGGCCGTAAAGGCGATCATGAATATTCCATAATCCAGCTTCCGGAGTAAGCCAGGGTTTAAAAGACTGTGAATGGATTCAATGATGATGATGATGCCGGCAACGGAGATCAGCGTTCCCTCAACGGCGGCCGACAGGAACTCGGCCTTACCATGACCATAAGGATGGTTCTCATCACGCGGTTTGGCAGCGATATACAGGCTGTAAAGGCCGATCAGTCCTGCCGCAACATTCACCGTTCCTTCCAGCGCATCGGTGAGGATGGCTACTGAATGCGTCATGAAATAGGCCACCAGCTTGATGATAAACAGCACAACTGCCACAATGATCACCCATTTCTGGATGTTAAGGTTCTCCTTGCGTGGATCCATTCCTTTTTTGTGCAAACATACCCCGTGGCACGCCCCCGTGGCACGGGGTCTACAAAAAAATTATTTTTTTATGATGCTGAAGGTATGATCAAGCCCTGCCGATTGTACCCTTACCTGGTAAACGCCCTCGCTTAACTGGCCAAGGTCAAGTTGCTGCCGGTATATTCCCGGAGAAAATGTTTTTGAGGTTGTCATCACTGTTCTTCCACCGACATCAGTGACCGTGATCATTACTGTTCCTTCAACCTGCACCGGCAGGCTTAACATCGCCATTCGTTTAACAGGATTGGGAGAAAGGGAAGGCTCCGTTACACCGTTCTTGAAAGCATTCATCATTTTCAGCCCTGAAGAACTTAGCGCATATACATCACCGTTAGAAGGCGTGGGAACGGTGATTATATTAGTGGATGTATTGATGGAACTACCGACAGTGCTGAAAGTTGACCCATTGTAAAATGCGGCTGCCAGCGCCGATTCTGTACCTGCAACGTTGGAAGGCAGGTAGGTGGCGGCCACTATAACGGAACCTTTGATCCCGGGTCTTGTTATTGACCAGTAGGTGTTCAGGTAACTGGTAGCTGTTGCGGGTTTGGCCGGGTGCACAGCGCCTCTTGCCCTGATTCCCAGCAGCGCTGATGAATAGGTGGCCGAAGTGGTTACGGTGGCCGGCGTATAGTTGCTTTTATTGCCTACCGGTAGAAGAAATGAAGTTAAGTTGGAAGATACCTGCTTTTGCAATTCCCCTGTTCCATTGGTCTCAACGAATTTACCGGCACCTGCACCGGAAGTTGTTGCGTTATTGCGAAGCATCAGGTAATAATTCCCTGCAATGATCTTACCCAGGGTGAATTTCAGCAGACTATTTATTCCTGCCGACCCGGTAAGCTGAACGTTCGAAGCATTGTAAATCGTTAAGGATGGAATGGTAAGCCCGTTGAGATTCATTTTTTGCAGGGCAGTTCCCCGCATCACAATGGTCCCTGTTCCGGTAATGGTACTCTTACTGACCAGGTCGCCACTGACCACCAAAAAGGTTTTAGCACCCAGGTTCACCGTAGTGCCGCTGCTGATATTAAGTTGTGCATGTAAATACAGGACAGGAAGGATGGTGCCCGCTAACAAAAAGATTTTTTTCATACTTCAGTTTGTGAATGATGAATGGAGCGACTCACTGATCAGAGTATGGAACCTTGTTTCCAGGGGAGATCCTGTTGGCGTTTGAAAGGGAATTACGGATACCGGTTCCGTCAAGATAATAAATAATTGAAGAAAGCCAAATGGCTAGGCCGCTTCTTTTTTGCCCTGCTTTTTAATGAATGTACCTACCCTGCGGAAGAAGCGATAGTAAAATTCCCTGTTCATCAACTGTGAATCATGGAGTGCTTTATAGATCAGAAACAGGCCAATGGGTGCAAGTACAAATGTGGCCAGCCACATACCTGGTATAGGCTGCAATACATCTTCACGTACAAACTTCTTCCCGAAATTGTTCAGCAAAAAGAAGATCACGAAAAATACCACTGCAAATACCACCGGTGTTCCCAATCCACCCTTCCTAACAATTGATCCCAGGGGTGCACCGATAAGGAACAGCACCAGTACAGCGATCGACATGGTAAACTTCTGGTGCCATTCCACCAGGTAAAGTCTTAATTCCTTGCGTTGATTCTGGTATTCCATCGCAGGAACTTCAAGCGAGGAACTGATAGAGCCAGCATAGGATAGTGCCTGGTCAAGCACACTGTTCCTGGCCGAATCGGGAAGCAGTTTTGTAAAATCTTTGACTTTAACAGGCGGAGCCTTAACATCCCTCCATCCTGAATCGAGGTAGGGAATGAAGTCGAAATAAACAGCCAGCTCACGCTTTGCTTTAGTTTCATAACTCTCCGTCTTTTTTTCCAGCGAATCGATCATGTTGTCGAGCTGCCGGACACTAAGCATTTCATAACGGTTCTTATAAGTGCTGTCGGAAGTAAGACTTAACTGTAATGAACTAAGGTCAAGTACCTTTTTATATTCTTTAAAGCCGAGCCTGATGAATTCTGAATTGATCGATGCATTTCGTCCTCTTTCTTCATATCTCCAGCCATCTTTAAGGGTGAACTCCAGGAAACGTTTATCATCACTGATGCGCATGATACCCTTTTTTGCAACAATGATATTATCCTGCATGCCAAGGCTCGATTCATAAATGATCACATCCACCAGGGTGCTGTCGTCCTTCAGTTTTTTACCCACCTTGATGGCATATCCAGGAATGGTGGTATAGAAAACACCTTCCTTAAGATCGAAGGCAGGCTTCTTGTTTACAATATCGGTATGTAATGTCCGCATCTTAAGGTTGGCGATGGGGATCACATTATTATTGAAAAGGAAGGCAAGTCCTGAAAGCAATATGGCTACCACCATCAAAGGGGCCATGAACCTCAACAACCCTATGCCGGCCGATTTAATGGCTACCAGCTCAAAGGTTTCGCCAAGGTTCCCGAAGGTCATGATGGATGAGAGCAATACGGCAAGTGGGAGGGCAAGCGGAACCAGTGTTGCGCTTAAAAAAACGATCAGCTTAAGTATGATGGAAGTTTCAATACCCTTACCAACAAAATCATCGATCCAAAGCCAGAAGAATTGAAGGATCAGTACGAACAGTGTAATGAAAAAAGTGGCTATAAAAGGTCCGATGAACGATCTGATGATAAGTATATCCAGCTTTTTGATCACTACTGTTGGTCTTGTTGATGATTGCTTTGGTACCTTTAAGAATGCGGACAAAAATAAGGCTTTCACCAGAGGAATTGAAACTGGCGCTTAATGCGGATATTCTTTTAACAAAGAACCGGGTGATGCAAAAGGCATGTGAATATTTTTCGCAGCTGGCAGAAGAAGCAGGGCAGGCCTTCGGGGGACCTGAAGGTGAGGAATCTTCCTATGGATGGAACGCTTTTGTAGATGGCCATGGACCAAAGATCTCGAGAGGTGAACAGTACAAGGGATTACCCTACGTAATGCTTGATCACCCGAGAAAGTTCTCCCGTGAACATGTATTTGCTATACGGAACATGTTCTGGTGGGGGCATTATTTTATTCAAACACTTCATCTCAAAGGAGTGCACCAGCATAAAGCGCTGGAATGGATGCCGGGAAGAATGGAAGGATTACGCGAGGCCGGTTTCCAGGTTTCCGCAACAGGGGAAGAATGGATCCATGATTTCGAGGAAAAAAATTACCTGCCAATGGATACATTGCCCGATGAAACAATATGGAAAAAGCTGAGAGCCGATCCTTTTGTCAAGATCGCTGCAATGATCCCAATGAATGACTGGGATGAGGCTATGGAAAAAATGCTTCGCAACTACAGGCTACTGCTTCCTTAAAGGAAAAAACCTGCAGGCTTTTGAATGGAAAGTTCAAAAGAGAAATAAAGAATTGCTTTGCCGGTGTTCGCGTGAGTGATCCGCTTAGTTACCCAGCCTGTGGAACAGGTCCTTGACCTGGTAATCCCATAACTGGCTCTGGTCTTTTACATCGGACTTTTCTGCAAAATCCTTGATCACCAGGATGGTCTGGTTGGTTACTTCAGATTTTTCAATGCGGAACTCGAAGTATTCTTCCTTGGGCGTATGCGTCCAGTGAAATCGTATATATTTTTCAGGCTCACTTTCAGTGACCTCTGCTTTATCAGTGGTGCCATTCCAGGAAAAACTGAAAACATTATCACGCTCATCTACCTTATCTGCAAACCATTCCTGCAATCCAGCGGGTGTGCTAAGGAAATCAAACAATATCGATGGGGAACATCTAACCGGGAATTCTAACGTAAAAAGTTGTTTTTTGCTCATCTACACTTTATTGAACTTTTCCAATTGTGCAATAATAGAAAAATATAATTACCCTCAAAACTTTTTTGTGTGTTTAAATGTTAAAGGTAATATCCCTAAAATTAGTAGTATTTGGGTAGGCACCTACTGAAATCCAGTAGTTTATAGATAATATTTTTGGGTTGTATCACCCCTTTTGTTAAATTGCCCTATAAGAAAAAAATGTATCAGTTCCAATAAACACTGAATTTTTTTTCAAAATAAAATGTTGATCACAAGCCTTTAACCACTAAACCCTTTAAAACCTGCCTATGAGTATGAGACAACTCAAGATCACGAAATCGATTACGAATCGTGAATCACAGAGCCTTGAAAAGTACTTGCAGGAAATTGGCAAGGTTGAACTGATCAGTCCTGAAGAAGAGGTACGACTCGCCAAAGCCATTAAGCTTGGAAACCAGGCTGCTCTAGACAAACTTACCAAATCCAATTTACGTTTCGTTGTTTCCGTAGCAAAACAGTACCAGAACCAGGGCCTATCCCTCCCTGACCTGATCAATGAAGGAAACCTGGGCCTTATTAAAGCCGCCCAGCGTTTCGATGAAACACGCGGTTTCAAATTTATCTCCTACGCCGTATGGTGGATCCGCCAGAGCATCCTGCAGGCTCTTGCCGAACAGTCGCGGATCGTGCGGTTACCCCTTAACAAAGTGGGACTGACCAACAAGATCCAGAAAGCTTTCTCCCAGCTTGAACAGGAATTTGAACGGGAACCTTCACCCGAAG
>JAEWIW010000204.1 GCA_023386855.1 Bacteroidota bacterium
GTGAAACTGCAAGGCTTCAAAATCATCAAGCAGGTCCGCCTTTTCAAGGTATTCAGTAACCACCTTGGAACCCGGTGCCAGCGAAGGTTTTACCCATGGTTTGATATCGAGTCCGTGCTCCCTGGCCTTTCTTGCAACCAGTCCTGCACCAATCATCACAAAAGGATTGGATGTATTTGTACAGGAAGTGATCGCTGCTATTACAACAGTGCCATCTGATATCATGAATTTTCTTTGCCCTAAGGTTACCCAAACCGTTTTCATTCCTCCTTCCACTGTTTCTTCAATATTGGTTTCAGGAGGCATGGGTAATGGAGGCTTTACCGGCTGGCTTCCACCTTCAGCATACCAACCTGTCAGCTGTTCTTCAGGTTGAATATATCTCCTGCCAAACGACTGGTGTAAAAGTTCAATAAATTTTGGCTTGAAATCTTTTAGCAGTATCTTATCCTGTGGTCGTTTAGGGCCAGCTACTGTTGGCTCTACAGATGATATGTCAAGCGTCAGGATATCCGTATAATTGATCACTTCTTCACCTGTTCTCCATAACATATTCGCTTTGCAATAATCTTCCACCAGTTTTACCTGTTCTTCGGAGCGATTACTTTTACGCATATACTCGAGCGTTTTTTCATCAATCGGGAAATAGGTGATGGTGCAGCCAAATTCGGGCGACATATTCCCGATGGTGGCACGGTCCGGAACAGAAAGATGATCCAGGCCCGGACCAAACACTTCTACGAATTTTCCTACCACACCATATTTTCTTAACAGCTCAGCAATATTCAATACAAGATCTGTAGCCGTGGAACCAACAGGAAGTTTGCCGGTTAACTTCAATCCGATCACTTCGGGCATGATAAAATAAATCGGCTGGCCAAGTATGGCGGCTTCGGCTTCAATTCCGCCCACACCCCATGCTACCACACCAATGCCATTCACCATGGGGGTATGACTATCGGTACCCACCAGGGTATCAGGAAAAACCTCTCCATTACGTTCAATAACACCTTTGGATAAATATTCAAGGTTAACCTGGTGGCATATGCCCATTCCAGGTGGAACCACGTTGAAATTGGTAAATGATTTCTGCGCCCATTTTAAAAATTGGTAACGCTCCCTGTTCCGCCTGTACTCTTCATCCATATTCCTGGCGTAGGCATATTCTGTTCCAAAGAAATCAACCTGCACCGAGTGGTCAATAATAAGATCAACAGGGATCAGTGGATTTATTTCATCAGGATTTTTTCCCTTCCTGGCAATTTCAGCCCTTAATGAGGCAATATCCACTACTGCAGGTACACCTGTAAAATCCTGCATTAAAACACGCGCCGGTTTAAATGGGATGTCTTTATCTGAGCCTGCAGGTTTCCAGTTAAGAATGGTTTCAATATTTTCTTTGGTCACTGCAAATTCATCATAGTTTCTCAGTGCATTCTCCAGTAAAATGCGGATGGAAAAAGGAAGCTTTTCAATACCATATCCCTGCTTCTGAAGTTCTGTTAAACTAAAATAACTGAAAGTGCCATTGCGTGTAGTTAACAGCTTCTTGATTTTAAACAGGTCATTTGACATAGCTTATGTTTTAGCAGATGGAGGATGGAAATAAACATTCAAGTTAACAAATTAAAATTTAAGCGTTCCAGCTGTTTAATATTCGCTCTATACCATGTTCATAAAAAAATATTAATTGGGAATATTGTACTTTCAATCCATTCATTTGAAATCATGTTTCCATGAAATGTTTTACTGTCTTCTTGCTGTCTATATTCTTATTGAAGCTGTCGTTTGCCCAAACTGGTTATGTTGTGGAACTACGTGATGGATGGAAGTTCAATAAAGGAAAAAATGAACAGGCTTTTAAGGTTGACTACAACGATACAAACTGGCAAACGGTATCTGTACCGCACGACTGGGCCATTTATGGTCCTTTCGATAAGGCTATCGATAGCCAACTGGTAGCCATTATACAGAACAATGAAACAGTGGCAACGGAAAAAACCGGAAGAACAGGAGCGCTACCCTATATTGGCGAAGCCTGGTATCGCAATAGTTTTTCATTGCCAAATGTGGTACCAAAACAAAAAGTGCTCATTCTTTTTGAGGGCGCGATGAGTGAACCCCTCGTTTACCTTAATGGCCAGAAAGTAGGCGAATGGAATTATGGGTATAATTATTTTTACATCGATGTTTCGGAACAATTCAGGCCAGGCGAGCCAAATCTTTTGGCGGTTCATTTGAATAATGAAGAGCGTTCCTCTCGTTGGTACCCTGGGGCAGGTCTTTATCGTAAAGTAAGTGTCATTGTAAAGAACCCGGAAAGCATTGAACAATGGGGTACATTCATCACTACGCCATTCATCTCAACAGCACTCGCTAAGGTTAATATTAAAACACGGGTTTCCGGTAGTGATGTTCACCTTGTTACTTCTATTTTCGATAAGGAAGGTTCACTGGTTTCCATCGATACTGCAAGTGAAATATTTGGACAGGAATTCGAACAGAACCTTGCTGTAAAGGATCCTGAATTATGGAGCCCCGAATCGCCCTACCTGTACACTGCCATTTCTAAATTGTTCAGGGGTAATGTTCTGCTGGATGAAGTTAGTACCCGCTTTGGTATTCGTTCGATAAGTTACAAGCCTGGAACGGGTTTCCAGCTGAATGGCAAAACCAGGAAATTTAAAGGAGTATGCCTTCACCACGATCTTGGACCATTAGGATCTGCCATCAACACTGCTGCATTGCGAAGGCAGTTAACCATATTAAAAGATATGGGTTGTGATGCTATTCGCAGTTCACATAATATGCCTTCACTTGAACAGCTTGAACTATGTGATGAAATGGGGTTTATGTTCCTTGCAGAAAGCTTTGATGAATGGGCGATTCCAAAGGTTGAAAATGGATATGCCCGTTATTTTCCCACTGATGCTGAAAAGGATATTGTAAACCTTGTACACGCAACAAGAAATCATCCATCCATTGTAATGTGGAGTGCCGGGAATGAAGTGCCTGACCAGCATGGCGCTGAAGGAGTGAAAAGAGCTAAATGGTTGCAGGAGATTTTTCATCGAGAAGATCCAACACGACCAGTTACCGTGGGAATGGACCAGGTGAAAGCTACCATGCAATCAGGCTTCGGTGCCTTGCTGGATATACCCGGGTTGAATTACCGTACGCATTTGTATGATGAGGCTTATAGGACCTTTCCACAGGGTATTTTGCTGGGTTCAGAAACGGCATCCACAGTGAGTTCAAGAGGCATATATAAATTTCCCGTGGAAAAAGCGATTGAAAAGCAGTACCCCGATAATCAATGTTCTTCATATGATCTTGAATATTGCAGCTGGTCGAATTTGCCTGAAGAGGATTTTATCCTGCAGGATGATAAACCATGGGTGATAGGTGAATTTGTATGGACCGGCTTTGATTATCTTGGTGAACCAACTCCTTACGATAATAAATGGCCTGCGCGAAGTTCTTATTTCGGTATCAATGATCTTGCAGGATTACCAAAAGATAGGTTTTATTTATACCGAAGCCGGTGGAATGCAAGCAATGAAACGCTTCATATACTTCCTCACTGGACCTGGCCTGGAAGGGAAGGCCTTGTTACACCTGTATTCGTGTATACAAACTATGATAGTGCCGAACTTTTTATTAATGGCAAGAGTATGGGTATGCGAAAAAAAATAATGAATGGCAGTCCCCAAGAACGATACCGTTTAATGTGGATGGACGTTAAGTATGAGCCTGGTGAAGTTAAAGTGGTAG
>JAEWIW010000207.1 GCA_023386855.1 Bacteroidota bacterium
CATACGATCAAACGTGGGATTTCTTTTCTCAGCTGGTTAAGATATTTCCTGAATTCATTTAACCATTCATACTTAAAATCCTGTCGTACATCTCCTGATGTTCCGCTGGGAAAATAGGCATTGATCAGCCTGGTGTTGCCGAAGTCGAGCTGTATGATCCTTCCTTCATCATCACTCACTTTATGGCCATTACCATAGGTGATATTGTCGGGTTTTATTTTTGAAAAAACAGCAACACCGCTATATCCTTTTTTCTGGGCAGAATACCAGCAATCATGAAATCCAAGGGATTCAAGAAAAGCGCAATCAATATTTGATTTTTCTGCCTTTGTTTCCTGGAGGCAAATGATATCGGCAGGATCAGTTTTCAACCATTCAATAAATCCTTTATTGATGGCAGCCCTGATACCATTAACATTATAGCTTATAATTCGGGTTGGCATATCGTGGTTATTCATACAAATTTAAGAATAGCTAGCCTGATTATTGATGTAACAATTACCATTAGTTTATTAGCTTAGAGATGGATAAAGAATTTAAGATGAAAGAAGATAAACCTATCAGGAAGAACACCCCTGTTGTACCTCCGAAAACGCACGAATTTCTTGAAGGCCCTAAGCCGAGGGCTACTGAGCTTTCCTTTGCGTGGCGCGTGTTCCGGCAGTTCATTAAAGGTTTCCGTGCGCTTCATTTTGTCGGGCCCTGCATTACCGTTTTTGGATCGGCAAGGTTTCATGAAGCTCATCCCTATTATATCGCAGCACGTGAATTTGGAAGAAAGATCGCGGAACTCGGGTTCACCACCATGACCGGCGGCGGCCCAGGTATTATGGAAGCAGCCAACCGTGGAGCATATGAAACCGGTGGCGTTTCAGTAGGTTGTAATATCCAGTTGCCATTTGAGCAGAAGCCAAATCCATATATGCATAAATGGGTCAACTTTGAACATTTCTTTGTTAGAAAAGTGTTGCTGGTAAAATATTCCTACGCATTTATCATCATGCCAGGGGGCTTTGGTACCATGGATGAATTCTTTGAAGCTTTAACCCTTATTCAAACACGTACGGTAACTCAATTTCCTATCGTGATCTATGGCAAGGAATATTATAAAGAGATGTGGGAATACCTTGAATTCATGGCTGAGCATGGCACCATCAGCCGTGATGACCTTAAGCTTGTAATGCTCACCGATGATATTGAAGAAGGAATGAATCATATCCATGCCTACCTCAAAACCAATTATAAGATTTCAAAGAAGAATAATGTTGTGAGCGCTGTTGAATTACTGGCCAAGGGTAAGGTGGCTGGTTAAAGAAAGGACCGTGGACCGGGGTCCGGGGTCCGAACGGCCGTCCCAAGGGCCGAAGGTCCGTGGTACGGCCAAGGACAACCTCGAATTTAAAAAGCAAGACTTGACAGGGAAATCCAGTTATTAGTGATTAGTGACCAGTTATTCAACTAACCACTAGTCACTAATCACTAGTCACTAATCACTTGCTTTCCACGGTCCCCGGTCCTAACTAAGAATAGGCCTCAACCACTTCTCGGCTTCATCCCTGCTCATGCCCTTTCTCATTGCATAATCCTCGAACTGATCTTCGTTGATCTTTCCCACTCCAAAGTATTTGCTTTGTGGATTGGCGAAATACCATCCGCAAACAGATGATGCAGGGTACATGGCCAAGGCCTCCGTAAGCACAATTCCTGCCTGGTTGGTGGCATCGAGTAATGCGAATAATTTTCTTTTTTCCGTATGATCAGGACATGCTGGATAACCTGGGGCAGGCCGAATGCCTTCATAGCTTTCCTTAATAAGTTCTTCATTGCTGAGCTGCTCTGCCGCTGCATATCCCCAATAATCCTTTCTCACTTTGGCATGCATGTATTCAGCAAGCGCTTCCGCAAGCCTGTCGGCCATTGCCTGCATTATGATCTTGTTATAATCATCATGCTGCTCTATGAATCGCTGTAAATGAGGTTCAATGCCGTGAATAGTTACAGCAAATGCACCAATATAATCCTGCTTACCTGTTGATCCGGGAGCAATGAAATCTGCGAGTGAAATATTGGGCTGCCCCGCAGCCTTTTTGATCTGCTGCCTTAAAAACTCAAGCTGGACCTGGCTCGCCGGGCCATCAGGATTGATCGTTACTGAATCTTTTCCATCTGAATTTGCAGGCCATAATCCTATGACCGCATTAGCATGAAGCCATTTTTCATCAATGATCTTTTTCAACAATGCATTCGCATCATCAAACAATTTCTTTGCTTCCGTTCCAATGATCGGGTCTTGCAGTATCTGCGGGAACTTCCCATGCATTTCCCATGCAATGAAGAAAGGCTGCCAGTCGATATAAGGTACCAGTTCCTCCAGCGGGATATCTTCAAATGCTTTCACACCCTTCATTTTCGGTTTTACTGGTTCAAAACTGTTCCAGTCGATCTTCACCTTGTTTTCCTGGGCCGCATTGAAACCTATATACTGCTTGATGGTTCGCTTGCTGTTAAAATCAATTCTTAATTGTTCGTATTCTTTTGAAACAGCTTGTAAATAATCTTTCTTGCTTTCTTCATTCAACAGGCTTCCTGCTGCTGTTACACTCCTCGATGCATCGAGTATATGAACAACCCCATTATCATATTCCGGTGCGATCTTTACCGCGGTATGCATCCTCGAGGTAGTAGCGCCGCCGATCAATAAAGGAAGTTCAAATTGCTGCCGCTTCATTTCCCTTGCTACATGCACCATTTCATCCAGTGAAGGTGTGATCAGGCCACTAAGCCCAATCATATCTACTTTTTCTTTTCTTGCAGTATCAAGAATTTTGTCTGCAGGAACCATTACACCAAGGTCAATGATATCGTAACCATTGCATGCTAAAACAACACCAACGATATTTTTTCCAATATCATGAACATCTCCTTTAACCGTTGCCAGCAGTATCTTTGCCGCTCCTGCTGCTTCCTCATGTAACTCACCTGCAGCAAGTCTTTCCTGCCTTCTGATTTCTTTTTCCTGTTCAATATAAGGAGTAAGAATCGCCACTGATTTTTTCATCACCCTTGCACTCTTCACCACTTGTGGAAGAAACATTTTACCACTTCCAAATAAATCACCCACCACGTTCATTCCATCCATCAATGGTCCTTCAATAACATCCAGGGGTTGGGGGTATTTCTGCCTGGCCTCTTCCGTATCGTCTTCAATGAAATCTGTAATACCATTCACCAGCGCATGCTTAAGTCTTTCTTCCACGCTGGCCTTTCTCCAGGCTTCATCTTTTACTTCAACCTTACCTTTTGCCTTAACGGTTTCTGCAAAATTGATCAGCCTGTCGGTGGCGTCTGGTCTCCTGTTTTGTACAACGTCTTCACATAGTTCCCTTAGCTCAGGTTCAATTTCATCATATACCTGTAACTGTCCCGCATTTACAATTCCCATGTCCATTCCCGCCCTGATGGCATGCAACAGGAATACTGCGTGCATGGCTTCTCTTACGGTATCATTTCCCCTGAATGAAAAGGAGATATTACTTACACCACCACTTACTTTTACCAGCGGCATCTTTGCCTTGATCTGCCTTGTTGCTTCA
>JAEWIW010000209.1 GCA_023386855.1 Bacteroidota bacterium
ATATTTGCGGGGATCGATGACAGCAGGTTCCTGATGGAACTGCTTGAATCGTACACCGGGTATGACGTTCCATCAATTACCAGCAATGGCTCCATCTGTTGAGCACTGGCTGTTAATGAACCAGTACCCCTGATCTTTATAAATCCCCCATTTTGTGTTACACCCGGAAGTAAGGTTAGTGCATCTGCAATATTTACTGCTCCCAACCGCATGATTTCTTCAGCGCCAATGATGGATGAAAAACCACTGATTCTTTTTTTATCGCGCGAGTCGGGCGACTTTCTTTTCGAGATCACCACAGCCTCGAGTTCTTTTGCATTTTCAAATCCCGCAATGGAATCATAAGTATGTAATTGCTTTATAAGCGCAGCAGGGAATTCCGGCTGGCTGTTTACATACTTTTGAAGTGGAGCTGGTGTAAAAGGCAGGGCAGGAAAATTATTCTCTGTTATATAAATAGTATCGGGCTGTTTGATTCCTTTTTTGTTCCTGGATTGAAGGATGAATCTTGCTGTATCCGTATATACCAGGTTGTTTAATACAAAGGATCCATAATCATCAGTTGTATCGATTAATATCTTTCCTTTATAATCATTAGAAAATATGGCCAACACGCGGTTGGTTGCAGGTTTGCCGTTCTTATCCTGGATCCATCCCTGGAGGTTGAGCGATTGTTCGCCGGATCCTGCGAACCTTGGGTAATTTCCCGTCATGATCCTATCCCACCGGATATTTGTTTCCGGGTCGCAAAGCATCAGGATATCGATTAATGAACTATCAGCAAAAATTTTCTCATTCACTTCATAAGTATTGCTGAAACACTTGCCTAGTAAGAGCTCTGTCGTAATGTTACACTGGTTTCGGGCATTGAATAACCTGTCCGATATCCCCAGGTTAATTTCAATATCCACGCTATCGTTATTGATGAATGTTAGGTTGTTTTTGTTCGCTTCCCCGTTTTTAAATTGTAATCCGGTTTTAACAGGCCGGCAAAAGATATTTCTTTCACTAACCGGTTCCAGTTTTTCATTGAACAGCGTAATGTTTGTTATGCCCTGTTTAAGCAATTTGGAAGGAAGGTTCACTTCGTACATATCAACCCCATTGGCAGCAAAAACCATTTCATTACCTGAAACAGCTACGAGGGTGGTGCGGGTATTATTTTTAAATAAGGCGTCTCCCAAAGAGACCCTTAAACGTATATGATCCGCATTTCTTTCCACCACCGACAACTGGTAGGCAGTATCTTTTACATCGCCAAGTGGATAAGAAAAATGCAGGCTATCCTGGTCGATAAAGGAAGTATATTTTCGTCCCTTAACTCCATATAACTGGCATGTGCCAAGTCCAAATTCATTGGTTTGGAATTCCGCCACATTACTTCCATATTGATCCTTTATCGTGCCCTTTATTTTTAAATTCCTTCCAAACCGGTCCATTGCCATGATGGCTATCCTGTTATTCACTCCATTAATGATCTGCTGCCCTTCTATGAAAAAACTAATGTTTGCGGATTGGCCGTTATTCTTAACCGGTACGGCAACTGGTTCTTCTCCTTGGCCTGCATTAATGGTGTTGTACATTCCACCGGAATTATTTTCGGTTATTGGTGGTAGTGAGATGCTGAGAATGGAAAGATCAGGAAGAACTTTAGTATCAAAGGAATTGCCACTCTCTTTCTTATAAATGAATAATGCTTTCTGGAATATGGCGCCAGGTTCTGTTTCAGCCATCCATCTTGTAAAGGAACGGAGTGTATAAAACCCCGGATCAGTTATTTCCGGGATAATAAAATAGCCGCCGGTAGAAACGATGGCAGGGTTAAGAATGGCTTTACTGACTTGTTTGCCAACTGGTGAAACCAGGTCAATGAATATATTAGAACCCGTGCTGATGGGTTTATTAGTTCTTGCCTCAACAAAGTAAACTTTGAAGAACAGTGTATCGCCTTCCTGGTATACCGATCGATCGCAGGATACATAAATGGATTCAGGTTTATATGCTGCTATATAGTTCTCAAAATTCTGTTTCAGCTGTCCTGGGAGAGAGGTCAATTGGGTGAAGGAAAGATAGGGAACCAGTAAATAAAAACTTAAAAGGATGGATCTGGTTAAAAGCATTAGCAGGCAGAAAATATGGTTTACAATGCAAGGTAAAAGAATAGGAAAGCTGGTCAACTTTCCCATTCTTTTTAATCTCTATATCAACTTGCTGTTCTGAATACGAATTTTTCAAGCGATACATTTACTGTGCTTCCGGTTTTCCTGATCCTCATCTCTGTAGGGAAATAACCATTCTTCTCATATTTTTTTGGCTGAGGAATTGACCTTACAAATGTTGTTGTTTTTTTAAGGTAGTCCAGCGTTATCATGGGCTCAATAAAAGTAACCTCTCCATCATAAGTTCCATAGACGAATGTTTGTGTGAAGATGGCAGGATTTACAGGATCTAGTTCAGGTGAGGTAACATCCACCCAATGTGCCCCCATCATAGGCACACCTCCGCCGAAATTGTGGTAGGTTGGAGGTAGGTAATCCGCATCAGGTGCATTATCAAATTTTTCAGGCGCTTCTGGATAGGTAGGAATCTTCATGGTTTCTTCCAGTGGCTTGAAATAGAAATGAAAATCAAAGTGTGGTAATCCATAGATGGGCTCGGGTTCATGACCGTTAGGATTCCAGTCAACCGCGCAATATTCAAACCTGGTCAGCAGTTTGTCGAGCGGTAGCTTTAAATTATACATATATGCCGGCTCGGTATTCGGGAGTGAATTCAATGCCGCCTGGGTAATGGTGATTCCTATGGCAGCGGGCTGGCCCGAATTGTCGGTGCGGATCCATGCATAAGCTTTACCGTTTCCAATAGTTACTTCCGGTCCCCTGCTGGTTCCGGCAAGCTCCTGGTCCATGAGGTCGGGCAGGGCGTCGTTAAGTTTATTACAGGAGAAAATAAAGGGCATGAAGAGCAAGGCCCCTAGTAGGTGCTTTTTCATTTTGAGTTGGTTTTGGTTATGGTTAAGATGATATGGAATTTACCAATTACCCTTTTGTAAAACAATAGGCCCCCAAACAAATTACAAAACCTGCATAACTTAATGGACACTCATCAATGATAGATTCTTTCTATGGCATCCTTATATTTTTCCATGACCACTTTCCTCCTGATACTTAGCTTGGGAGTCATTTCACCGGTATCAATGCTCCATTCGTTGGGAAGCAGTTCGAATTTTTTTACCTGTTCTACCTGGTTAAAAAATTTATTGAAACTATCTACAAGCTCTTTATAATGTTTAATTACCCGGGGCTCCCTGATCAGTGCATCATGGTCCTCTGTTTGTATCCCATGTTGCCTTGCCCAGTCAATAAGGTTTGGAAAGGAAGGAACGATAAGGGCTCCAACGAATTTTCTTTCTGAACCCACCACCATCACCTGCTCAACAAAGCGGGATTCCTTGAGCCGGTTTTCAATGGGAAGCGGTGCTACATATTTCCCACCGCTGGTTTTGAACATCTCTTTTTTACGGTCGGTGATCTTAAGAAATTTTCCATCCATGGTGCCTATATCGCCGGTATGAAACCAGTCGCCACTCATCACTTCTGCCGTAAGATCAGGCCTTCTGTAGTAACCCATCATGATATTGGGGCCCTTACAGAGGATCTCGCCATCTTCTTCTATTTTCACTTCCACATTATCAATCAGCGGTCCTACCGAACCGAATTTTCTTCCGGTTTCCTGGAACCTGTTCACACTGATTACAGGGGAAGTTTCGGTTAAGCCATAGCCTTCCATGATCACAAGGCCGGCAGCGGTGAAGATCCTGATCAGCCGTTCCTGGCAGGCCGCCCCACCCGTGATGATACATACGATATTGCCACCAAGGCCCTCTCTCCATTTGCTGAAAACAATCTTATTGGCCAGGGATAATTGTAATTTATAGCCTGCCGAGGCGCTAGCATTGATCTCGAATCTTGTAGCTAGATCATGCGCCCAGTAAAACAGTTTTTTCTTTATCCCTTTCTGCTCTGCTCCTTTTTCCATGATTCGGTCATACACTTTTTCAAGCAGGCGCGGAACAGTGGTAAAAAGGTGGGGTTTTACTTCTTTGAGGTTCTCTGCAATGGCTTCCATACTTTCAGCATAGTAAATGCTGGTACCCTTGTACAGGTATATGTAAGTAACCATCCTTTCAAAGATATGGTTAAGGGGAAGAAAGCTCAAGGCCCTGAAATTTTCGCCCGGGGGAAAGCAGGGCATTGAATCCATTACGTTACTCAGGATGTTTTTATGCGATAGCATTACGCCTTTTGGAACGCCCGTGGTACCTGATGTATAGATGATGGTAGCAAGATCTTCATACCCGATCCTTTCGCTGATAGAAGGCAGTTTTTCCAACATATCTGCTGTTGCTGCCTCCAGTACCGAATGCCAGTGTTTGATTCCCTCTACCGGTTCAAATGAATATATTGAACCTAGTGAAGGGAGCTTATGGCTGATGCTGTGAACCTTATGGTAAAGTTCATCATCATGAACAAAAGCCATCTTTACATCCGCATCTTTCAATACGAATTCAAGTTCATTGACATTGATGGTAGGATAGATAGGAACAAGCACTGCGCCAATCTGCTGCACGGCGAGATCAAGCATTACCCATTCGGGCCGGTTCCTGCATATGATAGCAATCTTATCACGGCCCTCTACCGTCATATCATTGCATGATATACCCAATGCAAGCAGGCCGACACTTAACTTGTCGACAATGGTTTTGACTTCCCTTGTGCTATAAGTTCTCCAGGTACCTTTTTCCTTTGCTGCAAGCAGGGCCTCGGGTGGCGTTCCTTCCAAATGGTATTGTAAACAATCGAACAGACGGGTTGGCTTGATCATATGCAATCGTTATAATCATCAGGGATTTAGATACTTCCTTAATTTAGAACAAATTCAACAATTATTTGGAGCTATTATGATAATACTGCCCTGCCGGTACTTTGAATACCCTGCTTTTCTGGAGGTTGGTGAAGGCAGCATATTCCTCCTGGTGAGTACTGGTCCATAACTGGAAGGCCGCAAGGTCTTTGGCTGCACCAAAGATCCATTGGTTATAGGCTTCAAACATTCCATCCCTGAGCAATTGCCTGTGATGGTCGAATAAGCGGTAAGGAAATTTTGATGCATAATTTTCATTCCAGTCCAGGATGAATTTTGTTCTTAATGCAGAAAGCGATTCTGGGGTAACACCGGTGGATATTACGCCTGAATGTTTTTTCATCAGGTCAAGGAAAGCTTTGGTGAATTCATTCTTTACCTGCTGGTCTTTATAAATATCAGCATCCAGGAACAGCTTTTTGTATCCATCGAGCAACAGCGTTTTTATTTCCGGTGTACGCTTGCTGAAGCTTTCCATATTGATAAAGATCTCGCCATATATTAATGACCAGACCTTGTCTTTCGACATGTAATAATATTTCGACGCGTTATAATAATTTCCTGCATAGTTGGGATCTACCTCAATACCTTTTTCCCATTGATTAATGGCTTCACTGAAATCTTTTTTTGCCCAGAGCATTTCGCCAAATTCATTATACAATACACCGCTTTCAGGGTTTTTCTTTAATGCTGCACGGTACACTTTTTCTGCTTCCTTTCTTTCTTCCAGTGCTTTATAGATCATGGCCAGTACCTGGAAACTCTGAACATCGGCATCCTTGCGATCAATAAATGGAGATGCCACTTTTAAAGCCTTACCATAATCACGTTGAAGGAAATAGGCAAATGCAAGGTCCTTTTGGAGGTCCAGGCTTTGAGGTTCTTTTTCTATTGCTTTATTCAACACCAGGATGGCATTATTTACATCGCCCTGCCGCAAATAGTTTTTGGCATTCTCCTGCATGGTCTTAACATCCTGTTCCTGTGCGAAAGCGGGCATTACTAAAACCAGGGCGGCTATTATTATCAGGCTGATCTTTTTCATAAGCTTCAAATATCAATAAAAAATCCTTTCACCGTCTTGCGATGAAAGGATGGAAAAGTTAATAATATGTATTGCTGCAATAGAAGGGTTATTCACTGATAAGATGTGTAATCAGCCCATCGCGCAGCTTGGGTTCAAACCAGGTGCTTTTGGGAGGCATGACGTTGCCACTATCAGCAATATCAAACAGCTGTTCTATTGAAACGGGGAATAGGCTGAACGCAACTGCCATTTCACCGCTGTCCACCCTTTTTTCAAGTTCATTCAATCCCCTGATACCTCCAACAAAATCCACCCTGGTATCGGTGCGTTGGTCCCTGATGCCAAGGAATTTCTCCAGCACATTGTTGGAAAGTATGGTCACATCCAAAATCCCGATAGGGTCACTGGTATAGGTCCCTTCTTTAGCTTCCAGGCGATACCACTGGTGATCGAGGTACATCCCAAACTCATGAAGGGCAGCAGGAGCCACAGCATTACCGGATGTAGTGATAATGAATTGTTCTTCCAGTGCTTTAAGAAATTGAACCTTACCCATACCATTTAGATCCTTTACCACGCGGTTATAATCAAGGATCTTTAATTCATTTGCTGGAAAAAGCGTAGTCAGGAAATAATTTGATTCTTCTGTACGCTTCTCTCCGAGCGCCTGTCGCACTTTTGCAGCAGAAGCTGCCCGGTGATGCCCATCTGCGATATAAGTGAGCGGAACTTTTTGTTCAAAAAGTTGCTTTAGCCGGTTGATAGCTTCATCAGAACTGATGACCCAGATGGTATGACTGATCCCATCTTCAGCAACAAAATCATATACCGGACCATGGGTCGATTTCCAATTCTCAATTAATTCATCAATCTCAGCAACATTACGGTAGGCCAAAAAAACATTTCCTGTTTGGGCTCCTGTTGTTTTGATATGATTGATGCGATCCTGTTCTTTTTCAGGCCTGGTAAATTCATGCTTCTTGATGATATCATTATCATAATCATCAATAGCGCTTCCGCATACTATGCCTGTCTGGCTTCTTCCATCCATCACCAGCCGGTAAATATAATAGCATGGTTTGTCTTCCCTGAACAATACTCCGCGCTGGATAAAGGCACGTAAGTTCTCTTTTGCTTTTTCATACACTGGCTGGCTATGAACATCAGTAGTATCGGGGAGATCGATCTCCGATTTGGTTATATGGAGGAAAGAGTTTGGATTGCCTCTTGCTTCAACCTTTGCTTCTGCACTATTCAACACATCATAGGGTCGTGAAGCGACCTGTTTTGCAAACTGTGTTTGTGGCCTGAGGGCTTTAAAGGGAACAACTATTGCCATTGAGATAATTAATTTATTACTTAAGAATGCTTTTTTGCAAAATCGCTCATCAGGTCGGTGATCGCCCGCACACTTTCAAGGGGTAAAGCATTATACATGGATATCCTGAAGCCCCCGGTGGTACGATGTCCTTTCACTCCGATCATATTGTTTTCCTTGCAGAGGTCGAGGAATTTCTTTTCCAGCTCAGCATTCCCTATTACGAAACATGCATTCATTTTGCTCCTGTCTTCCTTTGCAACATTGCCTTTAAATAACGGATATTTATCGATGGTTTCATACAGGAGAGCCGATTTAATGTTGTTTTCCTGTTCAACTACGCTAACTCCTCCCTTATTTTTTAGCCATCGCAAAGTGAGCATGCAAACATACACTGCAAATACAGGGGGGGTATTTAGCATGGAGCCATTTTCAATATGGTTCCTGTAGTCGAGCATAGTCGGGATCTTCCGGTTAACCTTTCCCAATATGTTTTTATTCACCACCACCAGGTTTACTCCTGCAGCGCCAACATTTTTCTGGGCACCGGCATAAATTAGATCGAAGCGGTTAAAATCAAGCTTACGGCTTAAAATATCGGAACTCATATCGGCTACAATGGGCACTCCTGCTTCATATATTGGGGTAAGATCCTGCCACTGCGTTCCATATACCGTGTTGTTGGTGGTAATATGAAGGTATTTGGCGGTATGAGGAACCATAATTGGCTTAGGGATATAATTGTAGTTTTTTTCCTTTGAACTGGATACCACTTCAACATGGCCAAAGTTTTTTGCTTCCTTGATCGCCTTTGCGCCCCAGATGCCAGTGTCGGTATAAGCTGCCAGCTCATTTTCATTGAGCAGGTTCATGGGTACCTGGAAGAACTGGGTCGAAGCTCCACCATGAAGGAATAATACTTCATGATCTTTATCGAGCAACATAAGTTCCTTTACCAGGGAAATGGCTTCGTCCATAACCTCCTGGAAGATGGATGTCCGGTGCCCGATCTCTAAAATAGATAAGCCTGTATTATTAAAATTAATGATGGCTTCACTGGCCTGCCTGAAAACTTCCTGTGGCAGGATACTTGGACCAGCGTTAAAGTTGTGGATGGCAGGTTTCAAATATTATAGTTTTAGGTAGTGAGCCGCAAATGTACGGCAAACGGTCAATCTCGCAATTGCGGCTGGCCTGCATTGATCCAGGCCGTCATCCATAAACTGGCAACCGCCTGCACCGACTGTCGCATTCTCCGCTCTATCATTCCATTCAAAACACGGTTATACCTGATAGAATAGGCTGATGAATATTGTTTAACCAGCAACTGGTTCCTTTCCTCGAATGCGTATTTACGATCTGCCGGAAAACGCGCACTAAGCCTTCTTTCAAACAGCAGCACGGAATCCGAGGCCGCCCCACTTTCCAACAATCTTTCCCAACAGAAGGATAAAGGATCACGGATATAAAACGCTTTATCCATAAAGAAATCCCATTCCTTTTCAGAAAGCAGTTCGGGTATCCTTGATTCCCAGAAACCATGAATGCCCTGCTGCCCCGTAAGCTGGCCATTATGATTTGATGAAGCATGTAAGGGTACATGAAGGTCGGCTATATAATGCCCGATCTCGGCTGATAATTTCAATATCATGGCCTGGTCCTTTAACCTGAAAGCATTGGTAAGCCGCGACAGCATGATGGTTGTCCACCAGGGCACAATGCCATGTGCCTTAAGACTATCCTCGCTAAATTTTTCAACGGCTTTTGACCATTCATGCGGAAGTTCAGAGTAGGGATAATTGCCATAATGATCCAGGTCGAGGTAATGCCTTGGCCCTTCATCCTCGACAAGATACCTTCTTTTATCAGGGTCTACCGCGTGCTCACTAAGAAAATCAATGTTGGACTTATAATATCCAAACATTTCTTTGGGCAAAAGGAATACTGCCAGGTAATTGATTTGCTTATGGGCATAAAAGCCCCAGCAATAGCTTGTTTTATACATCAAAACACACAAGATCATCCACACTAACCTTTTCATATTATGAGTGATTTTTTTTAAGGCGCTGCCTTCTGGTCCTCCACCTGCGTAACTCCGCCCGATATCGAAAACTTCATGGCATCTGCAGCACTGAGATGATGAAGTGTTTTTACTTTGGTCCGCGGAACCAGGTAGAGCCTTCCCGAGAAGGCATATGAATTGGGCACATATACCGCTACATGATCAACAAGTTCAAACTGGCTTACATCCTGCTGTGTAATAAAGCCGATCTCCCAGCTCTCCGATACAGCCTGCACAAGAACCGGCCGGTCAAACTTTCTTTTATTACCCGCGAAGGCTTCAAAAAAATCTCTGAGCGGTGTATAGATCATCCTGATTCCCGGTGTCTTCTCCAGTACGTTGGCGAACAGGTCTACCAGCCTTCCAACGATAAAGGAAGAAGAAACAAAACCCACAAATACCAGGGTAAGGATCACGATCACGAAACCAAGCCCGGGCAGTCTCCTTGGCGTACCATCTGCCTCAGGGGGTAAAAGATTTGGAAAAAGGTTTCCTAGCAGGTCGGGAAGGATCTGGTCGATAAAGTTGAATAAGGCTGTTACAGCATAAATGGTAAGGGCA
>JAEWIW010000240.1 GCA_023386855.1 Bacteroidota bacterium
GATCACTACCAAATCAGGAAAGGCAGGCAAATCGGGCTTCGAAGTGAATGTGTACAATGGTTTTAAATCCTTTGCCAGTCCTATTGATTATGTAACCGGTGAACAACTTGCCGACCTGCGCAGGGAAGCTTATAAGAATGATAATGTTAATGGAGGCGTTGCCGTTTTCCGTGCAGAAGAAGAAGCCATGCTGAGCAGTGGTAAATCAACCAACTGGATGGACCAGGTTACCGGTGCAGGAAGGCCTACACAAAACATACAGGTGGCATTCAATGGCGGAAATGATAAGACAAGAGTATTCGTTAGTGGTAACCTCTTTAATGAAAAAGGTATCATCAATAATTCCGATTTCTTAAGAGGTACATTAAGAGCTAATATTCTTCAGAAGCTCGGAAAGCTAACCATTACCAGTAATACAAACCTTGGCGTGATCACCGGCAGGGGCGTATCAGGACCAAGTATCCTGTATCCCGCTACTATCGGTAACCCGCTTGCGCCGATCTACCAGGAAGATGGAAAATATTATACGATGTTGCTGGGCGTAGGTAATACACCATGGGCTAACCCTGTTGCCTATACGCAGTTGATCAAGAACCGTTATGTTGAACCGGTGATCAACAGTTCACTGGCACTGGAATATGCTATCCTTCCATCATTAAAAATTAAAACGCAGCTTGCTGGTGAACTGGATAGCTGGAAAGAGAATTTTTATGTGCCCATACAGCTTTCTGCCAACCATGAAGAAAGTGGAAGGGTATCGAATGGTTATGCAAGGATATCCAACAACGTGAATTATAACTGGATCAGTGAAACCACTGTATCATTCGACAAAACCTTCAATGCCATTCATAAAGTAAATGCTGTAGCCGGTTTCTCTGCACAGCAGAACCGCTGGGAATCTGTTAGTGCATCAGCATCAGGATTTCCTTTCGATATATATGAATCATGGAACCTTGGCGCTGCAACAAGCGATGCACGTAAGCCTTCCAGCAACCTGCAGGAATGGACCATGAATTCTTATATCGGTCGTGTTACTTATACCTTCGATGAAAAATATATTGCCACTGCCAACTTCAGGGCTGATGGATCTTCCAGGTTTGGATCTAACAATAAATGGGGATTCTTCCCCAGTGCTGCTGTTGCCTGGAAAATGTCGGAAGAAGAATTCATCGATAACCTCGGTGTGTTTGATGACCTGAAGATCAGGGCCAGCTATGGTTTGGCAGGTAACGCGAATGCATTGGGAATTTATTCAACACAGGCAAGGATGTCGCCCGCTTCTTTTAACTGGAATGGTGTTGAAGCGCCGGGTTATTATCCAAGTCAATTGGCATACGATAACCTTAAATGGGAAACAACAAAGCAGTTCGACCTGGGTATTGATGCAGGCTTCTTTTCCAACAGGCTTAATGTTTCGATCGATTACTATAAGAAGAACACTTACGATATCCTTCGACAGCTCCCGATCCTTGCTGTATCTGGCTTCCAGACAGGCTGGGCGAATATGGGAGACATGAAGAATTCCGGTGTTGAATTAGCATTGAGAGGGCTTGTAATAGATAAAAAATTAAAGTGGAATGCAGGACTGACGCTTGCCGGTAACAGGAATGAACTGACTTCACTGGGAGATGGAAGCATGCAGATTGGAACTTCACATTGGGTAGGCCAGCCTATCGGTATTGGTGCAAGGTATATGATCGAAAAGATCGGCATCTGGCAGGAAAAAGATGCGGCTGAAGCAGCAGCTTATAATGCAAAGCCCGGTGATGTAAGATACCGAGATCTTAACGATGATAAAAAGATCGATAACAATGACCGCGCATTCCATGGCAACCTTACTCCGAAGTTTTATGGATCATTAAGCAATGATCTTGTTTACGGGAACCTCGACATGAACGTATTCTTTACGTTTGAAAAAGGAAGGACTGTGTATAATGGCCTCAATTATAAATTGCTTGCCGGTGATGGTTATGATAACCATCGTAAAGAGATCCTTGAGCGCTGGACACCAGATAATCCAACCAATAAATATCCAAGGGCAGCATTGGGGTATTCCAACAGGTCGAGCATGCCTTCAACAGAATTTTTGGAGAACGCAGATTTCATCAAACTGAAATCTTTGACCATCGGGTACACTTTCCCTTCACTGTTACAGGAAAAGATCGGCAGTTCAAATATCAGGCTGTATGTATCGGGAGTAAATCTTTTGACCTTTACTAAATATACAGGAATGGATCCTGAAGATGGTGACTATGGCAATACCAGTCGTGCCGCTCCTTATCCTATTACACGCACAATCCTTGTTGGTTTAAACGTAAAATTCTAATCAATCATTCTTTCAAAATAATTATATGAACAGGTTCAAATATATACTGCTGCTCATCACTATCATCACTGCGGCATCCTGTAGCAAAAGCTTTTTGGAGGAAGATCCAAAAACATTTTTAACGCCCGATAATTTTTATAAAACTGAAGCCGACCTGCAGATGGGGCTTAACGCCGTGTACCGTGCTCCGCAGGACAGGTACTCCGGGATGTGGGGAGCGCCAAACTGGTTTGGATGGGCTACCGACCTTGGTGAGTTAACTCCTGCCAATGGCCATGCTTACCATAACCAGCTGGCTTTTTTAAGATCCGACTTCAATGCATCCTCTTCGATGCCATGGGATTTCTGGGATTATATGTACAGGCATATCCGCGACATCAATTTTCTTTTAAAGGCTATACCGAATGTTGAAGCAAGCGATGTGGTGAAAACCAGGATAGAAGCGCAGGCCAGGGCATGGAGAGCACATATCTATTTTGATGGTGTAAGGTTGTATGGTGGTATTCCCATCATCCTTGAACCCATCTCTGATCTAAAAGTGTTGAACAGTCTTAAGCGTTCAAGCATTGCAGAAGTGTATGATGTGATCGTATCAGATCTTAACTATGCGAAGGATAACCTTCCCAATGAATGGACCGATGCAAAAGATAAGGGAAGGGTTACCGCAGGTGCGAGTGCAGCCATGCTTGCAAGAGTGTACATGACGATGGCAGGGTATCCTTTGCGCAATACTGATAAATGGAACGATGCAAGAACAGTGTTGAAAGAATTCATTGTAGATAAAAAATATGGTTCACAATATGGACTGTTCAATTCATACAGCGAGGCATTCCAGGAAGAAAATATCCCTGGTATGGAAAGCGTGTGGACAGTGAATTTCACCAGGGGAACATTCGGACAGGGAAGTGATGTGCACACCAACTTTGCTCCACTGGAACTTTACTATGATTCAAGGGCAGGTTTATCGCGCGGGGGCGGATGGAGCAATGAATTGCCCACCGATGCCTTCCTGGCTTCCTATGATAAGGTGAATGATGAACGTTATGCATTTACTTACTGGAATTCCACGGCGGATTTTCCTGATGAATATGCTGATATCAATAACAGTGCAACAGGACCAGTTGTATTTGCAAAGCCGCATGTTGCGAAATTCCGTGAGAAAACTCCGAACGATAACTCTCAAAGAACAGGTATTGACCATTATATCATCCGTTATGCCGATGTGTTGCTGATGTATGCTGAAACATTGAATGAGTTGGGTGATAACAATGCCTATACTTACCTGAACATGGTAAGAAAAAGGGCAGGCCTCGATGATTTCGAACCCACCAGCCAGCAGGCTTTCCGCGATCATATGCTGATAGAGCGTGGATGGGAACTGGCTTTCGAAGGTGAGCGCCGGTTTGACCTGTTGAGAACAGGAACTTATTACAGCAGGGTAAAAGCCTGGAATCCACAGGCAGGAGCCAATATCATTGAAGGCAAGCACGAATTGTGGCCTATTCCACAAAGAGAGATCGATATCAATAAAAACCTATTGCCCAACAACCCGGGGTATTAAGAAATTTATAAGCTATGAAGTTGAACAGAACATTAAGCGCTTTATTAATAGCATGTATCCTTTCCTTCTTTAACCATGAAGCTAGATCGCAGGCAGTGATCAGTGAAGTGGACCAGCCAAAAGGATGGGTCATACAAACTAAATCATCTGCCTACCAGCTGGTCATTGATGCAAAGGGAAATATTATCCCGGCCTATTATGGTTCTGCAGCGCAGGCCGATGCATTAAAGCCTAATGCGGTTTGGAACCGTGATGTGCATGAAGTGCCCGTGCGTGGAGGATTTCCCGGGAAGACGCCTGCTATTGAAGTAGTCTTCAAAGATAATGTAAGGGATATCGAGCTTGAGTTTGTAAAAGCTGAACAAACCGAAATTGAAGGAAGGAAAACTTTGAAGATCGTTCAGAAAGATAAGTTCTACCCATTACAGGTTGAATCCTATATCCGTGTTATTGATGACAAGGATATACTGGAAAAATGGATCGTACTAACGAACACGGATAAGCGCAATTCAATCACTGTTGAAAATATGCAGTCGGGCAGTATCATGCTACCCAAAGATGAGTACATGTTAACGCATCTAGCCGGTAAATGGGGATATGAATTCCAGTTGCAGCAGACCGCATTAACGCCGGGTGTAAAATCACTGGAAGCAGTTGATTTCAAATCCTTCACTAACCCTGCATGGTTCATGGTCAGGCCTGCATCTGAAAAGGATCCCTTCCATGGCCCGGCCTGGTTTGGTTCAATTGAATACAGTGGTAACTGGAGAATTGATTTCAACAAATTCTTTGATGGCGGATTGCAGGTAGTGTCAGGTATCAATTTCTGGGATACACGCTGGAATCTAAAAGCCGGTCAGTCTTTCACTACACCAAAATTCATTGTGGGCTATACAAATGAAGGATCAGAGCGTGCGGCACAGCAGCTGCAGGCCTATGTAAGGAAAGAACTGTTACCAGAACAGCATCGCAATGATCTTCGCCCTATTTTGTATAACAGCTGGTATGCAACCGCTTTCAATGTAAATGAAGAGCAGCAATTAAAACTTGCGGCTACAGCAAAGGAAATTGGAGTGGAATTATTCGTGATCGATGATGGCTGGTTCAAGGGAAGGCTGAATGATCATGCAGGACTGGGCGACTGGGATGTAGATAAGAAAAAGTTCCCCAATGGCCTCGGGCCCATGATCAAAAAGATCAATGATATGGGAATGGATTTCGGTATCTGGATCGAACCTGAAATGGTGAACCCCAATAGTGATCTTTACCGTGCGCATCCCGACTGGGTATTTCATTTTCCCAACCGTACACGCAATGAAGGACGTTACCAGTTGATGCTCAACCTGGCCAGGGAAGATGTATATCAATACTTATTGAAAAGTTTCAGCAAGCTCCTGAAAGAAAACAATATCAGCTTTATCAAGTGGGATCATAACAGAACCTTATCCGAGCCAGGATGGCCTGCAGTGGATGCAGCAACACAGCGTGAAGTAAGGATCAGGTATATTGAAAACCTTTACAGGCTGGTGGATGAATTAAAGAAGCAATTTCCAGATGTATGGTTTGAAACCTGCTCCAGTGGCGGCGGAAGGGCTGATTACGGAATGCTGGCCAGGATGGACCAGGCATGGGCGAGTGATAACACGGATCCTGTCAGCCGCTTGTTCATTCAATATGGCTACCTCAGCATGCTACCTGCCAACACCATGGTATCATGGGTTACTTCCGAAAACTGGTTCCATGAATCAACGCTGGATTATAAATTTGATGTCAGCATGAGCGGCGTTCTCGGTATTGGAAATGACCTTTCGAAATGGAATGAAAAAGAAATAGCGATCGCAAAGAACAAGATCAGTTTGTATAAAAAGATAAGACCCCTGGTACAGCAGGGTGTTGCTACCAGGCTGGTTTCACCTTTCGAAGAAAACAGGAGTGCTGTGCAGTACACTTCAGAAGCTAAAACAGATGCTGTGTTGTTCTGTTATAACCTTGCGTATTACCTGCCTTCTTCCAAGCTGGATACCAGGGCAAGCCAGGTGCTGAAATTAAAAGGATTGGATCCTGAAAAGAAGTATACCATTACCAAAGAAGGAGTTGAAGATGCAAAGCAGGATAAGCAATCCTATACAGGTGAATACCTGATGAATATTGGCATTTCATGGCCGGTATATGGTTCTTATAAAAGTATGGTATTAACCCTTCATCAAAATTAAAGCTGAAGATGCTCAACCTATCGAAGGAAAAATTTGGTAGCATTGATGGCCAGGATATTTCTCTCTACAGGCTTTCCAATGAAGCAATTGACATCATGATATCCAATTATGGATGTACTATCGTGGAGGTCAATATGCCCGACAGGAATGGTGTTAAGAGAAATATCGTGGCGGGTTATCCAAACCTTGAAGGGTATATCAATGATGAAATTTATGCAGGGGCAGTGGTTGGCCGTTATGCCAACCGCATTGCCTTTGGCAAATTTTCACTCGATGGAAAAGCATACCGGCTTCCGGTCAATAATGGAAATAACCATTTGCATGGAGGAATTAAAGGCTTTAATAAAAAGGTATGGAAGGTTGAACAGGAACAGTGCACAGGAGAAAAAGCCTGGATCAAATTTTCCTATATTAGTGCAGATGGAGAAGAAGGTTACCCAGGGGAACTCCATGTAAGTGTTGAAATGACACTTGATAATGCAAGCCAGTTATCGATTAAATATTCTGCTACAACGGATAAAACTACCATCGTAAACCTTACCAATCATTCCTATTTCAATCTTTCAGGCTTTACGCAACCCACCATACTGGAGCATGTATTGAAAATGGAAGCCAGTGCGTATACAATCAAGGATGGTAATAATATTCCTACCGGCCAAATTGTACCGGTTAAAGGCACCCCGCTTGATTTTACACAGTTCGAATCAATTGGTTCAAGGATCAGCGAATTGAAAGCCGATAAAGGGTATGATCATAATTTCGTGCTGGAAAATAATGCAAGCGTAAAAAAAGCCGCAACACTCAGTGATCCTTTATCGGGAAGAGTATTGGAAGTATATACCGACCGCCCGGGGATCCAGTTGTATACGGCCAACTGGTGGGATGGTTCAATTACAGGCCGGCAGCAGGTTCCATATGTTCAGTATGGAGCAGTTGCACTGGAAACGCAGGCATATCCTGATTCCCCCAATCACCCGGATTTCCCCAGCGTTGTATTAAAACCCGGTGAGCAATATTGTACCAAAACAATATTTAAATTTTTTGTGAAACCGGGTTAACCAAATGCGACTGATCATTACATTTGGTAATGTCCTATAACAGCGAATCACATAACAGGAAAAAAGATGGGTTTAACGGGCAGCGGGCCATTGTGCTGCCGAGCAAGATCATCAAGTATTGTGCTGAAAATCCATTAACGCGCAACCTGTTCATTACCGATATAGGATTTTATCCGAAAGCTAAATTTCATTTCCGCGAAAGAAGTGGTGGCATTTCCCAGCATATACTCATCTACTGCACCGATGGTGCGGGGCAGTTGAAACTCATGGGGCAGGAAATTCCTGTGAGCAGGGGCGAACTGATCGTCATTCCTGCAAACCATGCGCATCAATATGAATCAGCCGAAGAGAATCCCTGGTCGATTTACTGGTTACATATTAAAGGCAATCTTGCCGATGATTTTGTTGAAATGGTAACGAAGGGCAAAACATCATTTAACACCACGGTAAAATTTTCCGAAGAAAGGATCCGGATGTTTAATATCATGTATTCAACACTGGAACATGGATATAGCGCCGATAACCTGGGCTTCATCAATATGACGCTCTGGTATTTCCTTTCATCTTTTGCATATCCTGAAGCTTTCCTGCAACCTTACAGCGTTACTGAAAAAGACGCCATTGATATCAGTATTGAATTCATGCAACAGAACCTCGACATGGCTTTGACGCTTAATGAACTTGCTGCAGAAGTGCATATTTCCCCTTCGCATTATTCATCATTGTTCCGCAAGAAAACCGGTTATCCTCCGCTGGAATATTTCAACCATATCAAGATCCAGAAAGCCTGCCAGTACCTTCAATTCACCAACCTGCAGGTAAAGGAAATTGCTTACAAGTTAGGCATCAATGATCCCAGTTATTTTTCACGGTTCTTCACCAATGTAATGGGTCAATCGCCTAATGATTACCGTTCAAGGAAAACGAATCCCGGCAAAAAATAAAATAGTCCATGCCGATCGTGATATATACCAATTATCTTAATCATCAATTGCACATCTTTAGGATTCAGCTTTCACTATATAAAGTTTTAGAATGAATCCAGCTAATTCAGCAGTTCGTGCCTGGACCGAAGAGGTGGTTATTCCAACCTATCCTGTAGGTCAACCGGAAAAGAATCCCATGTTCCTGGAGAAAAGAGTTTACCAGGGAAGCAGTGGTGTTGTATATCCTCATGCAGTGATTGAGAAGATCTTTGATGAAAAGGTTGACAAAACATATAAGGCGGTTTTCCTCGAGAATGAATATATCCGGATGATGGTGCTCCCCGAGTTGGGTGGACGTATCCAGATGGCTTTTGATAAGGTAAGACAGCGTCATTTCATTTATTATAACCAGGTGATCAAACCAGCGCTGGTTGGACTTACCGGCCCATGGATCTCGGGTGGCATTGAATTCAACTGGCCGCAGCATCATCGTCCAAGTACTTTCGATCCTATTGATTCCACTATTGAAGAACATGAAGATGGAAGCAAAACCATCTGGGTGAATGAAGTGGAGAAAATGTTTCATACCAAGGGTATGGCGGGCTTTACTTTATATCCTGGCAAAGCTTATATCGAGATCAAAGGAAAGCTGTTCAACCGTACACCTTTTCCTCAAACCTTTCTATGGTGGGCCAACCCTGCAGTGAAGGTGAATGATCATTACCAATCCATCTTCCCGCCCGATGTGCATGCAGTGTTTGACCATGGTCGCAGGGATGTATCCTCTTTCCCGATTGCTACAGGCACTTACTATAAAGTGAATTATGCGCCTGGTACCGATATTTCTTTTTACCGGAATATCCCTGTTCCTACCTCTTTCATGGCAGCCAAATCAGATTATGATTTTATCGGCGGCTATGAACATGATACAAGGGCAGGATTGCTCCATATCGCAGATCACCATGTGAGTCCCGGTAAGAAACAATGGACCTGGGGTAATGGTCATTTTGGTCAAACCTGGGATAAGAACCTTACTGATGAAGATGGTCCTTATATTGAACTGATGACCGGTGTATTCACCGATAACCAGCCCGATTTCAGTTGGATCAATCCCAATGAAGAGAAGAGCTTTACGCAATATTTCATGCCTTACAGTGAAGTGGGTATCGTCGGCAATGCCAGTAAGGACGCGGTGGCCAGCCTGCAGAGACAAGATGGAAAGATCATTATCAAACTGTATACTACTTCGGTATTTAATGAGCTTGAAATAGTCCTGCGCGAAGGACAAAAGACCATTTGGAAAGATGTTATTGCCTGTTCTCCCGGGAAAGCTTTTGTGCATGCTGTTGATGACCCGGGGGGAGCTATTGAGCCGCAGCTCATCATAACGGACATGCATAGCCGAAAAAAGCTGGTGGAGATCAGCCCGCTTACTCCTTCTTCCGAAACTATTCCTTCACCTGCGAAGCAGGCGGCGAGGCCGGAAGAGATCAGGGAGATTGAACAATTATTCCTGACGGGATTGCACCTCGAACAATACAGGCACGCCACTTACAACCCGGTGGATTACTACAGGGAAGCCTTGCAGAGAGATCCCGGCGATATACGTTGCAACAATGCCCTGGGCCTCTGGTTCCTTCGAAGGGGGCAGTTCAGCGCAGCTGAAAGGCATTTCCGCAGGGCCATTGAAACCCTTACCGAACGCAATCCCAATCCATATGACGGGGAACCTTATTATAACCTGGGATGGGCGCTGATGATGCAGGAATATAACGATGATGCCTATACGCAGTTTTATAAATCAGCCTGGAATGATGCCTGGCAGCATACAGGTTTCCTGAACCTTTCCAGGATCAGCACACTTCGTGGTGATTATGAGCAGGCGTTGGAACATATCAACCGATCCATCCAGCGCAATACGCAAAGTCATACTGCAAGGCATCTCCGCGTGATCATCCTTCGCAGGATGGGCCAAATTGAAGCCGCCGAAAAAGAGATCGAAGCAGCATTGGCCATTGATCCGTTTCAATATGGATGTTTATTTGAACGCTATCTCTGTCGTAAGGCAAAGATGGATACCATGGGTGCAGTGGAAGCCCTGAAGGAACTCGGTTCCATCAGCAGGTTCTGGGTGAACAATTTCACCGAGTATGCATGGGATTATGCGCATGCAGGATGTTATGAAGAAGCTTCTGCCATGCTGGAGATCTATATTGATCATAAGACC
>JAEWIW010000243.1 GCA_023386855.1 Bacteroidota bacterium
AAGGATGGTAGCATCCGATGTTGTGTACAGCCTGCGGAGGATCATGGATCCTGCTGTTGCCAGCAGCGGAGCCTGGATATTTAACAACAAGCTTGATGCGGAAAAGGGATTTAACGCTATCAATGATTCCACTTTTGAATTGAACCTGTACAGGCCATTTGCACCCATCCTTGGGTTGCTCAGTATGCAGTACTGTTCAATCGTTCCCCGGGAAGTGGTGGAAAAATACGGTAAGGACTTTCGCCGCAATCCCTGTGGTACCGGCCCTTTCAGGTTCCGATCCTGGGAAGAAGGGCAAAGCCTGATCCTTGCCAGGAATGAACATTATTTTGAAAAGGATGAACAGGGAAATTCACTGCCCTATATCTCCGCTATCAAGGTGAGCTTTTTTGAAAGCAAAGCAACCGAGTTTTTAATGTTCAGGCAGAAGCAGCTGGATTTCATTAACGATATCGATGCTTCTTTCCGCGATGAAGTGCTGACCAAAAGGGGTGAATTAAGAAAGGAATGGAAAGGGAGAATTATGTTATCAAAACATCTCTATCTCAATACTGAATACCTGGGAATATTGGTCGATAGCACTAACCCGGTAGTAAGGTCATCACCGCTTCGGTTTAAAAAAGTAAGGCAGGCTATCAATTATGGATTTGACAGGAATAAAATGATGCTATACCTCCGGAACTCAATAGGGATTGCCGCCAACTCCGGCTTTGTTCCTGCCGGTTTACCGTCTTTTGATTCCACAAAAGTGAAAGGATATCATTATGATCCTGCCAAAGCCCTGGCATTACTGGCTGAAGCTGGTTTCCCCAATGGAAAGGGAATGCCTGAAGTGAAATTACTTACAATACCCATCTATGGCGACCTGGCGGCATATATCGCGAGGCAATTGCAGGAAATAGGAATACCGGTAAAAGTAGAAGTGATTCAGAAAAGCCTGTTGCTGGAACAGACAGCCACTTCGAAAGCGGCTTTTTTCAGGGCAAGCTGGATCGCCGATTACCCGGAAGCGGAAAATTATCTTAGTGTTTTTTATGGAAAGAACCCTGCGCCTCCGAACTATACACGATACCAAAATACTGCATACGACAGGCTTTATGAGCAGTCTTTACAAACTGAGAACGATTCGGTAAGAATGGATCTATACAGGAAAATGGATAGCATGATCATAGAAGATGCTCCAATTGTTCCCTTATGGTACGATGAAGTGATCCGCCTTGTACAGCCCGGTATCACAGGCTTTGAGCCCAATGCCCTTAACCTGCTGGAGTTAAGAAGAGTGAAGACTGCTGATCGATGAATAATTACTTGCGGATCTTATCGCCAAATACTTTACGGAATTTTTCCAGCTTCGGCCTGATCACGTAATAACAATAAGGTTGTGAACCATTGAGGTTATAATAATCCTGGTGATAATTTTCAGCTACATAGAATTTGTCAAATGGACTTATTTCTGTTACGATAGGAGCATCAAAGGCTTTGGCTTCATTTAGTTTCTTCTTGTAAGCTTCCGTTTTTTCTTTTTGTTCCTGGTTATGATAAAAAACGACCGAACGGTATTGAGGTCCTACATCATTGCCCTGCCGGTTAGGAGTGGTTGGATCGTGGGTTTGCCAGAACACTTCAAGCAATTCATCAAAACTTATTTTTTCGGGATCGTACACTATCTGGATCACTTCCGCGTGGCCTGTATTGCCTTCGCAGACCTGCTTATAAGTAGGGTTGACAACATGGCCCCCGCTATACCCTGATTCTACTTTCAATACCCCTTCGAGTTGCTGGAAGATGGCTTCGGTACACCAGAAGCAGCCATTTCCAAATGTGGCCGTGTCAGTAACCTGCCCGTTTTCACCTGAAAATGATGCGGTCATTGCATTCATGCGATTGGTTTGATTATTTGCCTGTTCACAGGAAAATAAAGTTGTTATTGCAAAGATCAGCCCAGTAAAGGAAAAATTCACACCCATATACTTTTTGTTGGCAAGGACCAAAGTTCGTAACATTCTGCGTTAAGAAAACCCGAATTCTATTCTGCTGCGATTTGTGGACAATCCCCGTTAATCAGCACAGCGGTGAAAAAAAGGAATCTGTATTTTTGTGCCGCATGATAAGATTTTTCCCGGAATCGGCCCTGGTACAGCTTGAATTCGACAAAATAAAGGCCCATCTGACTGAACATTGCCAAACTGAATATGCCCGTAATAAGGCCTCAGCTTTACGCATTCATACCCGAAAAGAATTTATTGAACTGGAATTGCGACAGGCCGATGAGTACAAGTCGATCATCAATGGAGGCCAGTATTTCCCTAACGATTATGTGCTGAACCTTTCAAAGGAACTCAAACTGCTGGGAATACAGGGGGCTGTGCTGAATGGCGACCAGTTCATGCAGATCCGTAAACTTGCTGAAAGCATACAGAAGGTTTTCCGTTGGTTCGATAAGGAAAGAAAAGCTGCCCATCCTGCACTTGCGAAACTGGTATCACATACAGAATATGATAAAAAGGTCATCGAGCTGATTGATGAAGTGCTGGATGAAAGCGGTCATGTTAAGGACAATGCTTCCGAAGAATTGTCCAGTATCCGCATGAGCCTTTACCGTAAAAGAAACGAGTTGCGAAGACTCTTTGATCGTATCGTGCAGAAGCTGGGAAAGTCGGGCTATGTTGCGGATATCGAAGAGGCATTTTTAAATGGAAGAAGGGTAGTGGCCCTCTTTGCAGAACATAAGCGGCAGGTTAGGGGTATATTACATGGTGAAAGCGATACAAGGAAAACGGTTTTCATTGAACCCGAGGAAACCATTGAACTGAACAATGATGTTTTCTCGCTTGAGCATTCTGAAACAAAAGAAGTTTACCGGATACTGAGGCAGCTGACATCGAGATTATCTTCTTATAGTGACCTGCTGAACAGCTGGCATGGGATCATGGGTGAATATGATTTTATCAGGGGTAAGGCAAAATTTGCAAATGAAATTGATGGGAATTACCCACTGGTCACAGACAAAGCGCATGTGCAGTTGATCAATGCATTTCATCCCCTGTTATTTCTATATAACAAGAAGGCAGAAAAGCCCACTTACCCGGTCAATATTGTACTGGATGAAAAGAACAGGATCCTGCTGATCTCAGGACCTAATGCAGGTGGTAAAACAGTTACCATGAAAACGGTTGGATTGCTGCAACTCATGATGCAGAGTGGATTGCTTGTGCCTGTTCATCCCGATTCACAGATGGGAATATTCAAGCAGATCATGATCCATATCGGGGATACGCAAAGCCTGGAATTCGAATTAAGTACCTATAGTTCGCATCTCAAGAACATGAAATATTTTATGGAGAATGCGAATGGAAAAACCATGTTCTTTATTGATGAACTGGGAAGTGGAAGTGATCCTAACCTTGGTGGTGCATTCGCCGAAGTGATCCTTGAAGAACTGATTCGCAAACATGCCATGGGCATTGTTACCACCCATTACCTTAACCTGAAAGTAATGGCCAGTAAAACACCAGGGATTATAAATGGCGCCATGGCTTTTGATGAAAAGAACCTGCTGCCTTTATACAAACTGATCATCGGTAAACCGGGTAGTTCCTATACTTTTTCCATCGCTGAAAGGATCGGGTTGGATCAGCGTTTGGTGGAAAGGGCAAAGACATTGGTGGATGAAGATCATTTCAGGCTTGATAAATTGCTAAATCGTACGGAACAGGACCTCCAGGTGATCGATAAGGAAAAGAAAGAGCTCAACAAGCTTTTGAAAGAAAATGAAAAGCTGCGGAAGGATATGGAAGTTCTGATCAACAAGGAACGTCATCACCAGCAGGTTGAAATATTGAAACACCAGAATAAGATCACTGAAGAAAAGATCGCTTACCTGAAAGATATGGAGCGAAAGCTGCGGCAGATCGTGGTCGACTGGCGTAAAGCTTCCACCCCCGAAGAGAAACAGGAAAAGATCAGGGAAATACAGCTTCTGTTGTTCAAGCAAAACCGGCAGCAGTCGACCGAAAAAGTAAAAAAGAAGATCAGTTCAAAATATGAAGAAACTGAAGGACAGGTAGAAGTTGGAATGAAAGTACTGATGAAGAAAAATCATAAGGTGGGAGATGTAATCGAGATCAAAGGCAAGCGTGCAGTGGTGCAACTTGGATTAATGCCCATTACCGTTGATGTAACCGACCTGGTTCCCGTAATTGTAAAGGAAGAGGCTAAAAAAGATGGAGAAAAATAATTTAATGTCACATCTGTAACTGCTGTTGGCGACAGTTAATTATTTTTCTTAAATTGGAAACAACGATTCTTAAACAAATTAGCCCATAATGAAAAAAGTAGCAGACATCCTGAACAGGAAGGGAAAGAATGTAATCCAGGTTGAAACCGGCGTTTCCGTATTGGAGGCACTGAAGATCATGGCTGAACAGAATATAGGTTCAGTTATGGTTACCATTAATGGCGAATATGCAGGTATTATGACCGAAAGGGATTATTCAAGGAAGGTGATCCTTAAAGGCAAGTCTTCAACCGATACCACTGTACAGGAGATCATGTCGAACGATTTTCCCCATATCAGTCCTACCGATTCCATTGAATATTGCATGCAACTGATGTCAGAAAAAAATATCCGTTACCTGCCTGTGTTTGAGAATGATCATGTTTCTGGGATAGTTTCTATCAATGACGTGGTAAGAGAAACCATTATGGCGCAACAGGAAACCATCACGCAGCTCAAAGATTACCTTCACGCGAGTATGTAGGTCTAATCGGCTTCTACAGAGTATAAGGTCAGTACAGTATAATTCAGGAT
>JAEWIW010000279.1 GCA_023386855.1 Bacteroidota bacterium
GAAGCATGTGACGAAGCATTGCAGCGGATGCAGCTCGATTACCTCGATCTTTATTATTGTCATCGTCCCGATGTAAATGTTCCCATCGAAGAAGTGGTATGGACCATGCACAATTTAATTACGCAGGGAAAAGTATTATACTGGGGAACCAGCCAGTGGAGCGGGGCAGAGATCATGGAAGCGCATCGTGTTGCCATGCAGTATGGATTGATCAGCCCGGTTATGGAACAGCCACAGTATAATATGTTCGACAGGTACAAGGTTGAAATGGATTTCCTGCCCGTGTATAAGAATGTAGGATTGGGAACTACCATCTGGAGCCCGCTTGCAGCAGGTTTTTTAACGGGCAAGTACCTTGATGGTATTCCTGAAGGAGCAAGGCTTGGAATAAAAGGATTTGAATGGTTAAGAGACAGGTGGCTGAAAGAAGACAGGATTGAAAAGTTGAAAGAGCTGGTTGCCCTTTCGAAGGAAATTGGAGTGAACATGCCTGCGCTTGCCATTGCCTGGACGATCAGGAACCCGAATGTAACCACTGCGATACTGGGTGCTACCAGGAAGGAGCAACTGCTGCAGAATTTCGAAGCATTGGATGTATTGCCTTTGCTAACTGAACCGGTAATGGAAAGAATTGATGGGATATTGGGGAATAGGCCGGTGCTGGATTTGGCCTAGTGTTGAGACGGGCCTCTAATTAGGAATGGTTTAAGAGGTATTAAACTGCACCAGGCATAAAAGAAAGATCTCCCTAAATAATTTGTTGAATTACTTAGGGAGATCTGTTTGCTGTAGAGGGAGGACTCGAACCTCCACGAGGCGGTTAGCCGTAGCGCAATGTTGTGGTGGTCAACCCCAGTCGGGAAAATTGCTCTCCCCGGCATTACACTATGTTTATCCCGTTATCCCCACCCCCGAGACAAGAGGGCATGTCTGCCAAAGATTCCATCACTCCACAGTGTGTGTCTCTGATTCTGATGCAATATTAAAGAAAATGATCGGTTGATTACAAATTCTGCAACATTTATTTTGAATATTTCGATTTTATTCAAATATTTGTGTTCATTGCAAATAATTTTCAAAAAGGGTTTGAAATATGGCGGGTAAATTAAATCTCGACAAACTGGACCTCCAGATCATTCATGAAATGATGCAAACGGCAGAAATATCCTATGCCGACCTGGGTAAAAAACTTTTTGTATCGGGTGGAACCATACATGTTCGTATCAAGAAACTACAGGAAGCTGGGATCGTGAAAGGGACCAGGTTAAATGTCGACATCAAGGCGCTGGGATATGATGTGATTGCTTTTATAGGCATTTACCTGGAGAAAAGTTCGCTTTATGATTCAGTTGCCAAGGAACTGCAGAAGATACCCCAGATCGTGAGGCTGAATTATACAACGGGTAACTATAGTATGTGGGCCGAGATCATCTGCAAGGATATCAGCCAGCTCCGGTTCGTGTTGCACGACGAGCTGCAGAAGATCAAGGGGATTGAACGCACCGAAACCTTTATAAGCCTGGAAGAAAGTTTTAACCGGAACGCCCAGGTATTTAACGGGTAGTAGTACCCCGTGGCACGGGGGCGTGGCACGGGGGCGTGCCACGGTGTCCAAATTTCCCTATCTTTCAGCCTAAATACATTGTATGAAAAATCTGGCTCTACTGGGAATACTTCTCCTGACCATGGTGGTGATCTCACCCTCCTGCAGCAAAGGAAGCGGTGATAGAGGCAATACGGATTGCACTGAAACAGGGCTGGCATTTACCAGTTCTCCTGCCGTGAATACCACCGAAACACCTGCACCCGGACCGGATTTTCCACTAACCGTAACTGTTACCCCGCCTCTTCCTTCTGCTGGCGTAACCATCAAGATCACCGCAAGACCGGAATCACCTGCTAATTCAACAGCATTTTATACCACCACTAAAAGCACAACAACATCTGTAAATGATTTCACCATCAGCGGTGCGGCACTTAATGTACTGAACGTGGTAGAGATCACGGTGACCTCTAATAGTTGCGCTAACAATAAGGCCACGGGAAGCTATAAATTCACCAGGAAATAGGACACTAACGGTCATGGATAAACGCTTATGCCTTTACATCGAGGGCATCTCTTAATCCATTACCCAGTAAATTAAAAGCAAGAACAAGTATCATTATGGCAACTCCAGGAGCCAAAGCCAGTGCGGCATTCTGGGTGATGATAAAATTATAATTTTCCTTGATCATCAATCCCCAGCTGGGTTGTGGTGGCTGCACACCTATTCCTAAAAAGCTTAAACCGGCTTCAATCACAATTGCCGATGCGAAATTAGATGCCGCGATAACCATCACCGGTCCCATGATATTAGGAAGAATATGCCTTGTGATGATCCTTGCATTACTATACCCCAGCGCTCGCGCGGCCTCTACATATTCAAGCTGTTTTACCTGCATCACCTGGCCTCTGACCATTCTTGCCACGTTCACCCACATGGTCAGTCCAATCGCAATGAATACCTGCCAGAAGCCCTTGCCTAATAAAAGTGTCAATGCAAATACCAGCAGGATCGTGGGAATGCTCCAGAAAATATTGATGAACCACATGATCATTGAATCCGTTCTGCCTCCAAAATATCCTGCCAGCGCGCCAAGCAATATCCCGATAGTGAGGGATATGATCACGGTAATGATGCCTACAGCCATGCTTACCCGTATTCCAATGATCAACCGGCTTAAGATATCCCTGCCATAAGTATCCGTTCCAATTAAAAATTGCTGTTCAGTGATATGTTCCTGTAAAGAAAATCCATTCTTATACATGTGCTTGCTATATGCCTGCCGTTCGGTAAGGTTCTCATCTATGTATTTATTTACGATGATGCTGTCGCTCGTAATCCTATAATCAACAATTGGCAGGTATTGGTATTCATCGGCAGCACCAGAAAACAACTCTTTAACTGCACTTCCACTTTCCATATTCATTGCCCTGGGTATTTTCAAAAACCTTTGCTGGAATCCTGGCTTTTTTCCACCGATTTCAACGATCATCCTGTTGGCATCAGGAGTATTATCCGGTGCAATAACATAAGCAAATATGGATAGAAATGCAGCGATCACTATGATCACCATACCAGCTACTGCAGGTTTGTTCGCTTTAAGTTTATTCCAGAAATCAGCACTGATGATCATTTAATATTTTGATTGGAGCTTTTTATATCCATTACGACCCTGCGTTTCTTCCATTCATAACTCCCGAACTTACCAAGCCATCCCGCAATAATGGTATACAGTATATGCATGGGTTGCATCAATGGGAAATACCATAACAACCGGCCTGATCCAAAGAAACGGGCAACACTGGCCACAAATGGAAATTCGATAAGGATCTTTAATAGCAGGAAGGCAAACCAAAGCACCCATCCTTTTTCAAGATAAAACATAAAACCAGCACTGAGCAGGAAAAAGAAGTTGAACAGGTACACTGCAAACAGTATGTACATGATCTTTTTATCTTGGTAATGACCTGATTTGCTTGCCCATCGTATCCTTTGCATAAAAAATGAACGCCAACCGGGAGCGGCTTCAGTGGTAATGATTGCCTCCCTGCTTTTTAAATAGTGCACTTTCGAGGGATAACGATCATATATTTTTTGCATCAGCAACATATCATCACCAGAGGGAATGCTGTCGATGCCTTCGAATCCATTCACTTCATCAAAGGCCTGCTTTTCATAAATGAAGTTGGCACCATTGCACATCATGTGGATCTTTCCACTTACCGCGGCTGCCGTGATGCCCTGGAGTATGAGGAAATCCAATGACTGGAACATGGATAACAACCTGTTTCCAGGTTTGATAAACACAGGCGCAGCAATACATTTAGCGCCTGTCTCCTGGTAAAAATCATTGATCACTGAAAGCCAGCGAGGCGTTGCCGTACAATCCGC
>JAEWIW010000294.1 GCA_023386855.1 Bacteroidota bacterium
CCTGTTGAACCAGCGCTGCCGGTAAATAAAAATTTATGGGAGCCTGGAACTGCATATGTGGCTAATCTTAAAGCAAAGGGAGGCCCTGCCATTCATCGAACTTCGTTTATAAGTGATGATGTTACCGCATTCAAACCTTTTAGTGAACAGGGGTTTGAAGCAGGTGCCTGGATATTTGAAGATGGAAGTATAACCATCGGTTCAACTACAACTCCTAATAAACGATATTATGCCGTATTTGGTGAAACGAATTGGGACCATGTACAGGTAAGGGCGGAACTTGATCCGGAAGGTGAGCAGGCTGGTATTGCCATAGGAATACAAACATCTTCTTCAGGGGTTACCAAGGCATTGATAACCATAATTGATGAATTGAATGGAGTATTGTCGATACATAGCTTTGTAGATGGAACAATGAACACCTTAAAGGAGGTAGCAATACCACCCAATATCAAAGCACCATATCAACTTGAACTGGTTGCATATGATGACCAGTTGCAGGCAAGATTGGATGATGCATTAATTGTTGTTGAAAGAGGCGCACATCGTTCCGGTCAACTGGCTTTGGTAGCGGTAAATGTCGGTTCTTTTAAGAAGTTGATGGTAGAAGCATTGGATGCTTACCGTTTTTATTTCCAGTCGAGCAGGTTTACCAGCTTTGAGCAGCATATTCAATCTTCAGGAAATGTAACGCTTGTTCTGCCCGCAGGAATGACGAATCCGGGCGAAGCGCAGGTCATCAGTGATCTTTATGAATCAACACAGGCTGAAATGCAGGCGCTGATGCAGAAGGGAGCGGATCCATTATCAAGGCATACTTTATTTCAGCGCTGGGCCGATGCATTGATGTTGCCGATGGTTCAGCAACCACAGGCCTTTTCCATCAGCAGGCTGCAGGATGAGGCAGGAACCTTGTTATTTGTTTTAGAAAGCCCTGAACCATTGATGTTTTCACAGGAACTTCAACTCATCATTAAAAAAGAAATTTTACAACCAGGTCCGTTGCCTCGACCTGTAGGCATCAGGGCACTTGAAGATGCCCTTCCTGCAGAATTTGATGTACTGGAACCGCTGATAAAAAAGTCCTTACCAGGTTTAAGGAATATTGATATCCAGCCGGCAAGAGTTATAGCAATTATGCAGAATACTGTACTTGATCAACTTCCTGTTCCACCGGCCTTTGCCCTTGCAGCCATAGCATTCCAGGGAGCCGTAAGGTATTACCTTTTGCAAATAACCATCCAGGTACTTGGTCGTAATTTATTAATGGTAAGGGGCGAAATAAGGGATGAAAATGATTTCATCGGGCTATTGTCACGCCCATTTATAATGGCCATAACAGGGCATATGAATGCCATGCAGGCCAACGAAGTATATTTCCTAAATAAGATAGGGAAGCTCATTTCAAAATGTCCTTTACCATCTCTTCCCGTTCTGCCTTCTTTTATTCAACAGGAATTTACTGTATTATCAAACGGGGAGGAAACAGGTGCACTGTTAATTCCTTTGGAAGGAAATGTTCCGGGAATTTGGACACCAGGAAAATATAAGTTTGAATTCAGGTTGAACAGGGAACGCTATGCGCATGAAACTGCTGATACAAATGCTGAATATGTGAGAGAGGTTACAGTTGAATTGACCTGGTAAAGCAAAAATGCTTATCTTTGCACTTCCAACGTGAAGCGCTCCTTTAAAAATTACACTTCTCTGCCACAAAGGCTATTATAAACCAGGGAGCTAAAGAAATTTACGTCTTCACGCGCAATTTCAGCATCACAACAGGTGCAACACCCGGATCAGCTTAGAACAAGCAGTTATAAGTATTTGTAAAAAATCAAGGCTGACCGCATTTTTCACAAAAACAGGATACAATATGGCTAAATCAAAAGAAACCTATCAAAAAAGACAAAAAGAAAAAAAGCGCATGGAACGCAAACAGGCAAAGCGCGAAAAGATCGAACAGAGAAGAGCCGAGAATTCCGGAACTGGTAAAGATCTTGAAGATATGATCGCCTTTGTTGATGAAAATGGTAATCTCACAGAGACTCCACCAGAAACGTTAAAAGTTAATTTGAAAGCTGTTGGGCTTGCTGCTGGAACAAGCCATCTCAATTAATGCTTCGCAGCGCATTTGCAGTTGGTGCCTGAACTCTCCCTGTATTTACAACTGCATAATTTTCTTTCTAAAAAAGATCCTGCTATATCAAGGTAAAATAGTCTTATTGGTTTTGTAACCTATTGTTGTCTTCATTACTCTATTCTCTTCAAAGTTCACTCAAAAAATTTAACAATGAAGATCAACAACATTTCAATTAAGAGCCTTGCTATGATGCTTGGAGCATTTGTTTTTTCCTCCAATTCCTTTGCACAGGAAAAACCTCAACTATCTGATCCTGAAGTTGCTTTTGTTGCGGTTACAGCCAACCAGATCGATATTGATTTTGCATCGATCGCTAAACAAAAATCAAAAGATGCGGCAGTGGTTGAATTTGCCAAAACTATGGAAAGGGATCATAAGGCCGTTATTGCACAGGCAGCAGCGCTGGCAAAGAAATTAGGCGTTACACCAAAGAATAATGAAGTAAGTAAAGGATTGCTTTCAGGTGCGGAAAAGACTAAAAAGAGCCTGATGGCTAAATCCGGGGCAGCTTTCAATAAAGCCTATATCGATAATGAAGTAGCTTATCATAAGTCGGTAATATCTGCTGTTGAATCCTTATTAATTCCCGAAACAGAAAATAGCGAATTGAAACAGTTATTGGAAAATGTAGTGCCTGCATTGAAAGCGCATTTAGCACATGCAGAGATGCTTCAAAAAAACTATAACTAATGAAATGGCATACTATACCAGCTATATTTCTGTTTGCTTTATTGATCAGCGCCTGTTCAGGAAAGGAAAAGACAAGCCATCCTCATAAGCATATTGTAATGATTAAGGCTATGCAATTTCAGCCTGCTCAACTAAAAGTTTTAAAAGGTGATACAGTTGAATTCATCAACCAGGATATGCTGGTGCATAATGTAACGGAGCGTAAAACAAAAGCATGGGCCTCAGATTCTTTATCGAGTGGCGACGCTTATAGTATGATCGTAAAAGAAAGTGTTGAATATTTCTGCAGCCTGCACCCGGTGATGAGGGGAAAGATCCTCGTAGAATAATTACTTATGGAAATGGGATATTTGTTTGGTTAAGGTTTTGAAAACCGTACCAGGTTGCTGGTACGGTTGATTTCATTTTGAATCATCCATTTATTCTTATCCTGCCTTGTTGATCAAATACATTACTTTTTGTACGATGGCATCGCAATAGACCAGGTTAAAGGAAAAGATTTCGGACTGTGAATAGAATTGTTCCAATTGTTTTTGAAGCAGGTTTTTTGCCCTGTTTAAGCGAACTTTTACATTGACGGTTGAGATCTCAAGGAGTTCTGCGGTTTCAATAGTAGAAAATCCTTCTACCTCTCTCATGATAAACACAGTCCTGTACATAACAGGTATGTTCTGCAGGCTTTTCTCCAGCACCAAAGTAAGCTCACGATTTAAAAGCATATTCTCGGTTTGATTTTCCCTGTTCGATACAAACTAAGGCTTATGAAGGGATTCTGCTCCTGGTTCAAAGGGCATTTCTTTATTAAAATGCCCATGGTTTAACCTGTAAAGACATTTATTGACCATGATCCTGGAGATCCATGTTTTATAGGAAGACCTGCCTTCGAATTTGCCCAGGGAGGTATAGGCCGATACATGCGTATCCTGTATTAAGTCTTCGGCATCCTGGTGGTTGAATCCATAGCTCCTTGCGATCCTGTACAGCACAGTATTATACCTTCTGATCAAAATTTCAAATAAGGCAACCTCACCGGATAATATTTTCCTGATCACTGTATCATCCGGGTTTGTTTCCAGGTTTATGGGAAGACTATGCATAATGATAAATTTTATATCCTGGTTTCAATGAGTCACCTTAGGTTTCAAAGGTTACAGGATATTGAATATTTATTTTATTCTTCTCCTTCAGATGTCACTTAATAGATAATTCTATTTTTCTCCTCCTGGTCTCACTTAATGGATATTTTATTTTTCTCCTTCATACGACACTAAATTGCTTATCCAATTTTTACCGAGGTCATCGTCAATGAACCACCAACTGCTTTATCATTAAAAAAGGATACCTGATCTTTTGCACCCTGTAAGCCAAGGCTGTACATCAAGGGAAGATAGTGTTCCGGTGTAGGAATGGCAAGCAGGGCATCCCTGCCCAATGATGAATAGTTAATAAGTGGCTTATGATCTCCATCCATGATCAGGGATTTGAATTTGTCGTTAATATTTCTTGCCCAATCATATCCATATTCCATGTCATCAAGTTTATCCCATGCCACCATTCTAAGGTTATGCACCATATTACCGCTTCCAATGATCAATACGCCTTTTTTGCGCAGGGCATATAATTCTTTTGCCAATTCATAATGATACTGCGGCCCTTTTGTATAATCTATACTCAGCTGCAATACCGGGATATTGGCTTCCGGGAACATATGTTTCGTGATAGTCCATGCGCCATGGTCAAGACCCCAGTCGTGGTCTAATTCCACATGGGCTGAATGCAACAGGTCAGCTGTTTCCTGTGCTAAACCAGGATGCCCTGGAGCAGGATATTGTACATCGAAAAGTTCTTTTGGAAAACCACCAAAATCATGAATAGTTTTTGGGAAGTCC
>JAEWIW010000346.1 GCA_023386855.1 Bacteroidota bacterium
AAGGATGCCAAGGAAAACTGCCCGGTGAGCAAGGCATTGAATATGGATATCACCATGGAAGCCTCACTGTCATAAATTCACTACGATTGCCCATATAAATGAAACAGGAAAACGAACAATCTGTACATCATTCAAGAAGAAATTTCATCCGTAATGCCTCTGTAGTGGCAGGTGGAGTGGTGATCCTTCCGCGCCACGTGCTGGGAGGTAAAGGATATATTGCACCGAGTGATAAACTAAATATTGCTGCTATCGGGGCAGGAGGCAAGGGAAGCTATAACCTTCAGCAGGCTTTTAATAATGGTGCTGAAAATATTGTAGCCCTTTGTGACGTCGACGACAGGCAGTCGGCCGACTCCCGGAAGAAATGGCCCAAAGCCTCTTACCACAAGGATTTCCGTAAGATGCTGGAAAATGAGTCAAAGCATTTTGATGCTGTGATCATCAGTACACCCGACCATATGCATGCTGTAATGGCCATGCCATGTATGGAACTGGGTAAACATGTATATGTTGAAAAACCACTTACCCATGATATTGCCGAAGCACGCCGTTTAACGGCTGCCGCGAAAAAATATAAAGTGGTTACCCAGATGGGAAACCAGGGCAGCAGTGGTGATGATACAAGGCATGTGGAAGCCTGGGTACAACAGGGGCTGATCGGCCAGGTGCATACTGTTCATGTATGGACCAACAGGCCGGTATGGCCGCAGGGTATTGCCACGCCAACCGGCGATTATCCTGTTCCTCCTGAAGTGCAATGGGATCTTTGGCTGGGGACCGCTCCGGCACGTCCTTTCAACCCCATTTATATTCCCGCCAACTGGAGAGGATGGGTTGATTTTGGAACCGGCTCCCTGGGTGATATGGGTTGCCATTTTATGGATGTTCCCTACCGTGCATTGAAGCTGGGTTATCCTGTTTCAGTGGAATGCAGCACCGGCCAGGTTTACAAGGGATTCTTTGATCCCATGTATAACCCTGACAGCTACCCGCCATCGGCAAAGATCCACCTGCAATTCCCTGCAAGGGCTAGTATGCCTGCTGTAGAAATGATCTGGTACGATGGAGGGATCAAACCCAAAAGACCTGCCGAATTATTACCCGATGAACCTTTTGGTGAATGGGACGGTGGAATTTTGTTTGAAGGAACCAAAGGCAAGATCATGGCAGGTTTGTTTGGAAGGAACCCAACCTTGCTTCCTACCAGGAAAATGAAAGAAGTTACACTGCCCAAACCAACCAGGCCTTTCGTGGAAGGCGGATGGGAAGGTCACCAGACACAATGGGTCAATGCCTGTAAGAAAGGGTATGGCGCTTATACGAGTTCACCATTTGAAGATGCGGGGCCCCTAACGGAAACCGTACTTATGGGCAACCTTGCCGTGCGCAGTTATAATTATTCAGAAAAGGATTCAAAAGGAAATGACCAGTTCAATGGCCGAAAGCAATTGCTTTGGGATGGCCAGGATATGCGTATCACCAATTTTGAACCTGCAAACCAGTTTGTAAGCAGGAAATACCGCAACTTTTAAAAAAGGGTAACGGTATCCAAAAATATACATCAACAAAAACCAAAGTTTCACCACAATGAACAACAAAGATTCAAGAAGAGATTTTTTGAAGAACACCTCTTTGGCTGCTGCGGGTTTTATGATCGTGCCAAGGCATGTACTGGGAGGAAAAGGTTTTATCGCCCCGAGCGATAAACTGAATATTGCCGGTATCGGTGTGGGCGGAAAGGGAGAAAGTGACCTCGCGGAATTTTCAAAAAGCCCCAGGGTTAATATTGTTGCCCTTGCCGACGTTGACGACCGCCAGGCGGGCAAATCCAGGAATCGTTTTCCCAAGGCAAATTATTACAAAGACTTCAGGGAAATGCTGGAAAAGGAAAAGAACAATATTGACGCCTGTTCTATTTCTACTCCCGATAATACCCATGCGGTAGCAACCCTTGCTGCTATGCAACTAGGTAAGCATGTGTATACCCAGAAACCACTGACCCATGATATTTATGAAGCAAGGCTGATCACCGAGGCAGCAAAAAAATATAAAGTGATCACCCAGATGGGTAACCAGGGAGCCTCAGGCGATGGCGTTCGCCAGATGAAAGAAATGTACGATGCCGGTATGATCGGTGAAGTGCATTCTGTTAAATGCTGGACCAACAGGCCCGTATGGCCGCAGGGCATTCCCACTCCTACAGGAAATTATCCCATCCCTGCAGAACTGAACTGGGATCTCTGGCTCGGACCTGCAAAAAAAATTGATTATAACCCTGCTTACCTTCCTTTCAACTGGAGAGGCTGGTGGGCTTTCGGTACAGGAGCGCTTGGTGATATGGCCTGCCATATCATGGACCCTGTATTCCGTATACTTCCCCTTGATTATCCCAATGAAGTGGAATGCAGTGTGAGCGGCAACTGGAAAGGTTTCTTTGCTGAAGGAAATTATGTTGACAGCTGTCCTCCTGCTTCTATCATTCACCTGGGTTATCCAACCAAGGATGGCAAAGGAAAGATCAAAGTAACCTGGATGGATGGAGGATTGCTTCCTGAAAGACCCGAAGAACTGGGGCCTGATGAAGCCATGGGTAACTGGGATGGAGGAGTGATCTTCGAAGGTACCAAGGGAAAGTTGATGGCCGATTGTTATGGCGCCAACCCAAGATTGCTGCCTACCAAATTGATGAAAGAGAAGAAGATGCCTCCCCAGACCATCAAAAGGGTTCCTGAAGGACACTATGTTCAATGGGTGAACGCCTGTATCGATGGTTATGGAAAAGGACAAACCAGCTCACCATTTGAATATGCCGGTCCATTTACCGAAAGTATCCTGATCGGTAACCTGGCGATCCGCAGTTGGATGATGCAAAATCCAAAGCTGAAAGGTTGGGAAGATAAATACCTGGGTAGAAAGAAACTTCTCTGGGATTCCAAGAACATGAAAGTGACCAACTTTGATGAAGCCAACCAGTTCGTAAGAAGGGATTACCGCGATGGATGGTCATTGAGTATCTGATTTTCAAATTAAATTTTATAAGGGAAGCAGCAATTGCTTCCCTTTTTTTTTCTGTATTTGAATCAGGGTTTTAATATATAGGGATGTAAGAGAATTTATTTTTTCAATGTGGGGGGAACTATTATAATTTGTTAAAAAGTTTTAATAAGTTTAAGGCTACAACTATAACCAATGGCCAACAAAACCGATCTGTACAAAAGAAAGGTGCTGAAGGAACTCTGCTTTGGGCAAATATTGAGTGGACCAGAACTCAGTAACAGGATGGAAAAAAGCCTTCCGCTTACCACCCGGATATTGAATGAACTGGTAAGAGAAGGGCTGGTGGAAGAAAAGGGTTTCGCAGTATCCACCGGGGGCAGAAGACCCATGATGTATTCCCTGGTGAGGGAGAAAATGTATGTGGTCACCGTAGCAATGGACCAGCTGGTCACTACCATTGGGATGATGGATCTTCAAAACAGTGGTATCATCAATCCCCGGAAGTATTCCCTGGCCCTAACCCGTAACCCGCAATCCTTAAAGGAGCTCGGTGAAATTTTATCCGCTTACCTCGATGAAAACAACATAGCCCGGGATAAGATCATTGGTGTCGGTATTGGAATGCCCGGTTTTGTGGACTCTGAAAAAGGGATTAATTATTCCTTCCTGGAAAGTCCGGTTGGGTCATTGACCGATTACCTGGAGAACCAGCTTGAACTGCCGGTGTATATTGACAATGATTCAAGCCTTATTGCCTTATCAGAACTGCGTTTTGGGATGGCTCATGGCAAGAAGAATGTTATGGTGATCAATATTAACTGGGGAGTAGGTTTAGGTATGATCGTCAATGGTGAACTGTTCCGTGGTCATAATGGTTTTGCAGGGGAATTCAGCCATATCCCCGTATTCAACAATAACAAATTATGTAGCTGTGGCAAAAGTGGCTGCCTTGAAACCGAAGCCTCCATGATGGTGGTGGTGGAGAAAGCAAGGCAGGGGTTAAAGAATGGAAGGGTTTCTACCATACAATCCATACCGGATGATTTCGAAGCAGCCTGCAACCTGATCATGGAAGAAGCCTTAAAGGGCGACCAGTTTGCTGTTGAACTTTTTTCTGAAGCAGCCTATAATATCGGCAGGGGCCTTGCCTTCCTGATCCATATCATGAACCCTGAATTGATTGTATTAAGTGGAAGAGGGGCTTCACTGGGGAGGTTATGGCTTGCTCCCGTGCAACAGGCACTAAACCGGTATTGTATTCCAAGACTTGCCGCCTATACTGAACTGGCCGTATCCACCTTCAATAAAAACGCTGAACTCATTGGTGCTGCAGCGCTGGTGATTGAACGCTTTGATAAAATGGTTTTACAAAAAACAGCAGAAATCCAGTCCTGATCAAACCTGCCAATATCAACATCCTATGTAATCCATCAATTTTTAAATCAAAATTAAACTGTAATGAAAAGACAATTGCAACGGTTGCTTTTGCTGATGCTTTGCTGTTGCACAATGGCAATGGCATATGCCCAGCAGCGACAGGTCACCGGTACTGTAAAGGACCAACAGGGCAATGCCATAGTAGGGGCAACAGTACTGATCAAAGGTTCCAATTCGGGGGGAACCAGTACTGACGAAAATGGCGTATTCACCATTACTGTAAACCAGCCCAATGCAGTGCTGGTGATCAGTTCCATCGGTTTTTCCAGCCAGGAAGTAGCGGCTTCTTCCAATAACCTTTCCGTGGTGCTTGCACAAGGTGAAGGAAACCTGCAGGAAGTGGTGGTAACTGCCCTTGGTGTAAAAAGAGAAAAGAAATCACTGGGTTATGCAGTGCAGGAAGTAAAGGGTGAAACCCTTGTCCAGGCTCGTGAACCCAACCTGGTGAACACACTTTCTGGTAAAGTAGCCGGTTTGCAGGTGTTGAGGTCTAGCAATGGCCCTGCAGGTTCTTCCAAAATCATTTTGAGGGGTAATAACTCCCTCACTGGAAGTAACCAGCCGCTGATCGTGGTAGATGGAATCCCCATCGATAATTTTACCGGTTCTTCCTACACCGATTACTGGAACCCGCCACTGGATATGGGTAACGGTCTTGCGGATATTGCAGCCGAAGATATTGAAAACGTTTCCATCCTTAAAGGTCCTTCTGCCGCTGCATTGTATGGTTCAAGAGCAGGTAACGGGGTAATCATGATCACCACAAAAAGCGGAAGAAAACAAAATGGACTGGGCATCTCCGTTTCTTCATCCATTGGCGTGGAAAGCATTTTTACCAATCCGGAGATCCAGAACAGTTATGGACAGGGCCGCGATGGTGGATATGATAACAGGGTAGGAACAAGCTGGGGACCCAAAGCGGAAGGACAGCAGGTGGAGAACTGGAATGGTGAAAACGTTCCATTGAGAACCTATGATAACATCAAGAATTATTTCCGCACAGGTATCACTTCCAACCAGAGTGTTTCTTTCCAGCAGCAATTCAAGGGAACATCAGTGTATACTTCTTTCAACCGCATGGATGATAAGAGTATGATCCCTGGTGTAAAACTTCAGCGTACCAATTTATTAGCAAGGGCAGTAACCAAATTTGGTAAGGGCGATCGCTGGACAACTGATACCAAAGTGCAGTACAATAATACCAAGGCAAATAACAGGCCTATCGGCGGACCAAAAAATGAGAACTCTTTCTTTGGATTGTATATGCTTCCAAGAAGCCTGGATATTACCCAGTTCAGCAACCCTGTTGATGAATTCGGCAACATGATCTGGTATGGTGCATCCAACCAGGTGAATCCTTACTGGAACAGTTTGTACAACCTGAATACCGATAGCCGCGACAGGTTTATCCTGAATGGATCATTGAAATATGAATTCACTTCATGGCTGAATGCAGAAGTAAAAGCTGGTGCAGATATCCATACTACCAATACCGAATCCAAGGTTTATGGCGGTTCACCGCTGACACCAACAGGACGATACAGCATGGGTAAGCAAACCTTTACAGAAACCAACTATTCAACACTCATCTCAGCAAGAAAGGATGACCTGTTTGGAAAAATTGGTGGTGCATTGTCTGTGGGTGGAAACCTGATGTCGCAGAAGTTTTCCTCCATTGGTGGAAGTTCAGGAGAATTAGTAGTTCCAAACCTTTTCTCACTGAACAATGGTGTAAACAATCCTTCAGTTAGTGAAGGCTTCAACCAGAGAAAGATCAATTCTGTATACGGTACTGCACAGATCAGCTATGATGGTTACCTGTTCCTTGATGCGACTTTCAGGAACGACTGGTCATCAACACTGATCAAAGAAAACCGTTCTTTCTTTTATCCCTCATTAAGTCTTTCTTATATTTTCACCGACATGTTCCAGAACATGGGTGTGATGCTGCCTTCATGGATGACATACGGAAAGCTCCGTGCTTCCTATGCTACTG
>JAEWIW010000369.1 GCA_023386855.1 Bacteroidota bacterium
TGTACCGCGTAGGGGAATCGAACCCCTCATTCATCCGTGAAAGGGATGCGTCTTAACCGATTGACCAACGCGGCATTCCTTTTTCGTTTGGGAGTGCAAAGATATATTTGCACCTTATTCCTTCCAAAAAAAAATAAGAATTCTTCAAAGATTTTTCCTGCTGTCCTGACATTTATCATCTAACTGGATGATATAAATAAATTTACAGTTGCAAAAAAACAAGTCAATCAAATAAACAATGACGTAATTTCGCATCCTATTTCTAATTCAATCAAATTTTTGTTTATGAGCACAGTTAAAGTTGCAATCAATGGTTTTGGACGCATTGGTCGACTGGTATATCGCCAGATCTACAAGATGGAAGGAATTGATGTGGTAGCGATTAATGATCTGACAAGTCCAAAGGTTCTTGCTCACCTGTTAAAGTATGATAGTGCCCAGGGCAGGTTTGATGCCGATGTAAAATCAACTGAAAACTCTATCGTTGTAAATGGCGAAGAGGTTAAGATATATGCCCAGCGCAATCCTGCAGAAATTCCCTGGAAACAACATGATGTAGATGTTGTTCTGGAATGTACCGGTTTCTTCGCTGATAAGGATAAAGCTTCGGCTCACCTTACTGCAGGTGCAAAGAGAGTGGTTATTTCCGCTCCTGCGACCGGCGACCTCAAGACCATCGTGTTTAATGTAAACCATGAAATTCTTGATGGCAGTGAAACCATCATCAGTTGCGCATCATGCACTACCAACTGTCTTGCCCCAATGGCAAAAGTTCTTGATGATCAGTATGGCATCAAGGCAGGACTGATGACTACCGTGCATGCCTATACGAACGATCAGAATACCCAGGATGCTCCACATGCGAAAGGTGACCTTCGCCGCGCAAGGGCTGCTGCACAGAATATTGTTCCTAACAGTACCGGTGCTGCAAAAGCTATCGGGCTTGTTCTTCCTAACCTGAAAGGTAAACTGGATGGATCTGCACAGCGTGTTCCTACACTTACCGGATCACTTACAGAGCTGACTACAGTATTGAATAAGGATGTTACTGTTCAACAGGTGAATGATGCTATGAAAGCTGCCAGCAATGAAAGCTTTGGTTATACCGAAGATGAAATTGTTAGCAGTGATATCATTGGTATCACCTTTGGATCTTTGTTCGATGGTACTCAAACAAGGGTTATGAAAGTAGGTGATGTTCAACTGGTGAAAACCGTTAGCTGGTATGATAATGAAATGAGTTATGTAAGCCAGCTGGTACGCACGGTTAAATACTTTGCACAACTTATTTCAAAATAAATATCCAGGGGCTTTGCTGAAGTATAATTCAGGCCGCTGACAGGAGCATCTTGAAAAGATGCAATATACAAGGTTAAAGAGGCCGACTTATACTTTAGAGAAGGCCTCTTTTTTTATTCCTTTTCCCCCAGGGAAAAAAAGATAAACAGATTCATCCAGTTTAAATATTGCATCATGACTGATTTCAAATCATTCGATTTTAGCGGTAAGAAAGCATTGGTCCGAGTGGATTTTAATGTTCCCCTTGATTCACAATTCCAGATCACGGATGATACCCGTATCCGTGCAGCTATTCCTACTATCCGCCATATACTAGATAATAATGGAAGCGTGATCCTGATGTCACACTTCGGTCGTCCGAAGGAAGGACCATCTGAGAAATATTCATTGAAGCACCTGGTGCCCCATCTCCAGGAACTGCTGGGTACTGAAGTACAATTTGCCACTGACTGTATCGGGGATGAAGCAACACAAAAAGCATCAGCACTGAAAAATGGTGAAGTTCTTCTGTTAGAGAATCTTCGTTTTCATAAAGAAGAAGAAAAGGGAAATCCCGACTTCGCCAAGAAGCTGGCGGCCCTGGGGGATGTATATGTGAATGATGCTTTTGGTACTGCACACCGCGCGCATGCCTCCACTGCCATCATTGCCGATTACTTCAAGACAGGTTCGAAAATGTTCGGCTTTTTGATGAATAGCGAAGTGAGCAGCGCAGAAAAAGTATTGCACAATGCAGAATCTCCTTTCACGGCAATCCTTGGCGGAGCAAAAGTATCCGACAAGATCATGTTGATCGAGAACCTGCTGCAGAGAGCAAACAATATCATTATTGGCGGAGGTATGGCTTATACTTTTTTCAAGGCTATGGGTGGACAGGTTGGGAATTCACTCGTTGAAGCCGACAGGCTGGATACGGCAAAGGAACTGGTTGAAAAAGCAAAACAAAAAGGAGTAAACCTTGTTTTGCCTTCCGATAGTATTATCGCTGATAAGTTTGCTGCTGATGCCAATACTCAAACCGCTTCAAATAACTCTATCCCGGACGGTTGGATGGGATTGGATATCGGGCCCGATGCAATACAGAAATTCTCAGACATCATTGCGGCTTCCAAAACCATTTTATGGAATGGACCAATGGGAGTATTTGAAATGGAAAAATTTCAGCAGGGAACCAAAGCAATTGCGGAAGCCGTGGCGGAGGCAACGGGTAAAGGTGCTTATTCCCTGGTTGGCGGTGGAGATTCCGTTGCAGCAGTAAACCAATTTGGGTTTGCCGATAAGGTAAGCTATGTTTCAACCGGTGGTGGAGCTATGCTTGAATTTTTTGAAGGAAAGGAGCTTCCCGGGATAGCTGCTATCAAAAAATAATTTCCATAACTAAAAGTCAAACTAGCTAAAAGGTAAACTGCGATCCTGTTCATCAGCGACAAGTAAACTTCACAAGCTGCGAAGAAGAGACTGATTCAAGGATGAAAACGGCCCTGTAGGTAATGATCTTATAGGTGTTATTTCAAAATTGAACCGGCCTCTTTTTTTTGGTGTTTTATGATATGGTGAAATCCACCTATTTTTAATGAAAGAACAAAACGAAATAAACAGCGAATTATGAATACCAGAAACCTTACGCTTATTGTAATTATTGGAGCCATTCTTCTATTGGGCGGATGCGCATGCAGTGGTTATAATAAACTCGTTAACCAGGATGAAAATGTAAAAGCGAAATGGGGAACTGTTCAAAGCGATTACCAGCGCCGGGCAGACCTCATTCCCAATTTGGTGAATACTGTTAAAGGAGCAGCCAATTTTGAACAGGAAACATTAACCCGTGTTATTGAAGCAAGGGCCAAAGCAACTTCTGTAAATATCAATCCCGGTGAGCTGACCCCGGAAAACGTGCAGAGATTCCAGCAGGCACAGGGCGAACTTACCGGTGCACTGAGCAGGTTGCTGGTGACCGTTGAACGCTATCCTGAACTTAAAGCAAACCAGAATTTCCTGGATCTTCAAAAGCAATTGGAAGGAACGGAGAACAGGATTAATGTATCAAGGAAAGATTTCAACCAGGCCGTAATGGATTATAATATGGCGGTTAGAAGATTCCCGAATAATCTTTTTGCCGGAATGTTTGGTTTCGGTGTAAAACAGGGATTCCAGGCTGAAGCAGGAGCGGAAAGGGCACCAGAAGTAAAATTTTAAATTTTCATCATGGGTTTATTCTTTTTTGGCAATCCCAAACCGCTTATTCCCCCGGAGGATTCAGAAAAAGTGATCGCCTGCATCAAGGAGGCGGAACAGAATACCAGCGGAGAAGTGCGTGTTTACGTGGAATCAAGGTGTAAATACATCAATCCTATAGATCGTGCGGCAGAACTGTTCTGGTCGTTAAAAATGGACCAGACCGATGACAG
>JAEWIW010000054.1 GCA_023386855.1 Bacteroidota bacterium
GGCCCTGGATCCGCTATTAACCGCATTGATGTGCAAAGCAGGCCTGATGAAATTTATGACAAGATTTTCAGGGTATACGTGGAAAGAATGGATAAGGTGAAAGATACCCTGTTCACCCGGAAGATGACCTGGAAACCAGGTAAAGAATTTACCATTATTGAAACTGTTGCAGCAAAAGGCGTTGCATCCGGAACAAGACAGATTAAAGTTGTCTGGAACAATTGGGAGGAAGAATGACACAAAAGGAATTTTCAAATATCGCACATACTATTCCCACGGAAGCGGGGATTTACAAATATTACGACGACAGGAATGAACTGTTATACGTAGGAAAAGCAAAGAGCCTCCGGAAAAGAGTAAGTTCCTATTTCAGCAAAACCTATACATCCTATAAAACACATGAGCTGGTTCAAAGGATTGCAAGGATAGAATTCACGATCGTGAATTCTGAACAGGATGCCTTTTTGCTTGAAAATTCACTTATCAAGCAATTCCAGCCAAGATTCAATATTGACCTTAAGGACGATAAATCCTATCCCTATATCGTTATCAAGAACGAACCATTTCCAAGGATCTTTCTTACCAGGAGGAAGATCAATGACGGCTCTGAATACCTTGGTCCTTTCACTTCGGTTAGCCGTGTACGTGAGTTGCTTGATTTTGTAAAATCAACCATCCCCCTCAGAACCTGCAAGCTTAACCTGTCGGAAGCCAATATCAAAAAAGGTAAGTTCAGGGTTTGCCTCGAATACCACCTGGGCAATTGCAAGGGCCCCTGTGAAGGACTGCAAAGCATGGAGGATTATAACCAGGGATTACAGCAGATAAGAAATATTCTAAAAGGAAATTTATCTGCCGTGATGAACTACTTCAAAGCGGAGATGCAACAGCATGCAGAAAACCTTGAATTTGAAAAAGCGGAGCTCATAAGAAAAAAGATCGCCCACCTGGAAAATTATCAGGCCAGGTCTGTCATTGTAAGCCGCCATCTTTCTGATGCCGATGTTTTTTCGCTCTTGAGGGATGGTGATCATGCCATCGTGAATTACCTGCATATTGAAAACGGGACCATCGTTGTAACCCATACAGCGCAACTGGAAACCCATCTTGAAGAACAGGATGAAGAGATCCTTTCCTTTGCCATAGCACAACTGCGAACAACATTCAACAGTACAGCAAAGGAAGTGATCGTTCCCATGGCAGTTGATTACCCCGAGGAGGGCATCGCTATTACCATTCCTAAAGCAGGTGATAAAAAGAAACTGCTGGAACTTTCAGAGAAGAACGTCAATTATTTTAAAGAAGAACTGAGGAAAAGAAAAATACTGCAGCTGGAAGGAAAGGATGATATGCAAAGAAAACAGGTGCTATACCAGATGCAGCAGGACCTTTCCCTTCCTGAAGTGCCCCTGCAAATTGAATGTTTCGATAACTCGAACTTCCAGGGAAGCTACCCCGTATCAGCAATGGTCTGTTTTAAAAATGGGGTGCCCAGTAAAAGCGATTACAGGCATTTTAACGTCAAAACGGTGCAGGGCATTAATGATTTTGCCACCATGAAAGAGGTAGTTTACCGGCGCTACAAAAGATTAAGGGACGAAGAAGAACCTCTTCCTCAACTGGTGATCATTGATGGAGGAAAAGGCCAGCTGGGCGCGGCTTTGGATGCCATTGATGAATTGGATTTAAATGGAAAAATGACGATAGTTGGACTGGCAAAAAATGAGGAAGAAATTTTCTTTCCCGGCGACCAGCAATCGCTGAGGCTCGATTATAACAGCGAGAGCCTGAAACTCATCCGGAGAATACGAGATGAAGTGCACAGGTTCGGTATCAGTTTTCACCGTAATAAAAGAAGCAAGGGAACCTTTAAAAATGAGTTGGAAAACATACAGGGTATTGGAAAACAAACGGTGCAACAGTTGCTGAAACAATTCAAATCAGTGAAAAAAATAAAAGAACTGACACAGGAAGAACTGGCTAAGGAAATAGGAAGCTCAAGAGCGAAGCTTATCATTAATTATTTTGGAGAAAAAAAGTAATACAATTAAGACTCTTACACTTGACGCAAATCAATTCTAAAATAAGTAGTACCTTAGGTTGTGTATAGTGCACTAAAAAGAAAAAGGGGCCAGGATAGAAATCCAGCCCCGTTTTTAAAATCCAATATCCTATGAAAAACCGTTGTAAAAATAGTGAAAGGGTTGAATAAAACAACACCTGCCCCATACTTTTTTAAAAAAAGATTCATTAAGTTATTCACATCCTCATTCCAAAATTTGGACAAGCTGAAACCCTTACCAGCAGTGCATTCCAGGCGATCCTTTAAGTTACCTGTTTAATTACATTCAGCAATTACTTTAAAAAGTGTTTAGCAGTTAAGGCAAAAAAAAAGAGCATCAACAAGATGCTCTTTTTTTAATGCTATATATGCGTTTAATAAGACCAAAGATCCTGTTCATAGCTGAAGATCTTCTCCTTCACATTCTCTCCTTCGAGCAGAGCAAGAATCGGATCTTTTACATAGCTACTGATGTACATATCGTTCGGGTTATTCAAGGTTGACTTGATGATACGGCTTGAGAACATCCTGCTTTCAAACAGCTCTTCCCAGCTCATTCTTGCACCATAGTTCTTACCATTATACACTTCATTCTTTGCAAGCATCGGACGAAGATCAGGATAATAAACCCAGAATGCAGGACGAACATACCTGAATGAGCCATCTTCATTATACGTGGTCAGCAAAGGTGCAATACCGAGGATACGGGTATGCATCCTTGAAGATTCCTTATCGAAGATCACGTCTTCCTTGATCCAGTATCTTTCTACTACATCAGGATTGAATTCGGCAGCGATCAGGGTATCTTTCAACAACCCTTTTGAACCATCGGGATCATTTTTCCAGTCGGGGATCTGCTTTACCTGTGGGCGACCCACCAGCAATTCAGCGATCTCTTTCCAGGTCAGTGGTGTAGTGAAGCGATCGTCGCCACCAACAGCACTGAAAGCAGTAACCTCGTTATTCTTGATTGCGTTCAGCAGCAGCATAATAAAGCGCTGATCACCGTTATCGCCCTGTGCCTTATATACAAAGGGAACGTTCATTTTTTCCTTTACATCAATTTCTCTCCATACCCTTTGAACATAGGTTGCATCATCCTCACGGATATGTTCATATTCCAGTGGGATCCTGTCCTTCACCAGGTTACGCTGGATGGCGTTATCGTTCCTCAGGCTTGGGCGGGCAGAATCTATCTTCAGCGTTGCTTCTGCCACCACGGGAACAGTATCCTGCGGGGGAGTAAGGGCAGCTGCATTCGCATTATTGGAATTCCTGCTGGTAGTAGTTTTCTTTGTCGTGGTAGTGCGTTTCTTCACCGTACGGGATGGCTTTTTTGCCTGGGCAAAAGAAGCATCGGCCACCATGGCAAAAAATGCAACCAGTACAAGGATCTTCATCAAACTATTTTTCATGTATTCCCTTTTATTATTTCAAGTTAAACGACATCTGCGGAAGCGTTCTTTCTCTTCCATCAGGACCCACTACCCTGATATCATCAAAGTAAACGGTGGTACCGGGACCCGCGCCGTTGATGATGGTGGCAGCAGCACCAGACCAGCGGTTACCATAATTGCTGGCAGCCAGCGGTACGGAATCAGTCT
>JAEWIW010000092.1 GCA_023386855.1 Bacteroidota bacterium
CTATTGAACTGCTCATGAAACAGGTGAAAGAAAAAAAATTTATTAGTGCAGCGTCTCCTGTCACAATTCCACCTGTATTAATAAAAAGAGGTTCAGCCTGATGCAGGTATTGAAAATTTTCAAATGCCCATGGCATTAGCGGTTAAAATTTTCTAAATGGTAAGGTTTTGCCAAAAAAATGCTAAACCGATTTTGCAATTTTGTTTTATTGCCCTAAATTCATATCGCGCATTGAAAAAAGACCTCGTTCAATAGCGCTTTATTTTTCTGTCCCTCTGATCATATCCCTAATTTTTCCCTGATACATGTTAAGGTTCATTACTGGTTTTTGACCGGGAGTAGATTGTTTTGCCTGTGTAAAACACTTTTGCCGGCAAGAAGGATTGTCATATAAAAAATTGCTTATGAAAAAACGAAATGCTCCTTTGAAAAGGATCCATCTCCTGCGTTCTTTATTTATTGCTATGTGTTTCCTGGTGGTCGTTTCCCCGGTTTTAGTGCTTGCGCAAACCGATGTGAAGGTAACAGGAAAAGTAACCAATGAAACCGGTGAAGGGTTATTAGGGGTTACTGTTATGCTGAAGAATTCAGCACAGTCGGCCATTACCGATGAGAACGGAAATTTTGCCATCTCCGTTCCCGATGCAAAAGGTACCCTGGTATTCAGCTATGTTGGATACACCACACAGGAAGTGCCGGTAAACAATCGCGCTATTATTAATGTTTCACTTACCCAAAGCCTCAGCTCACTGAATGAGGTAGTGGTGGTGGGTTATGGTACTGTTCAGAAAAGAGAACTGACCAGTGCGGTAACCACGATCCGAAGCAAGGACTTTGTTCCAGGGGCGGTGAACAGTCCCATGCAGTTAATCGATGGTAAGGTTTCCGGTGTTACCGTTTCCAACCCTGCCATGGCAGATCCTAACAGGGGAGCCGATGTGCAGATCAGGGGTGCTGCATCGTTTGCGGCAGGTAATTCACCACTTATTATTATTGATGGAATGCCTGGTGGCGATCTCCGGAATCTTGCCCAGCAGGATATTGAATCGATCACCGTTCTCAAAGACGCTGCCTCCGCAGCCATCTATGGTTCAAGGGGTGCTAACGGGGTGATTCTCGTTGAAACCAAAAAAGGTAAAGCCGGTGGCGTAGTGGTTACTTATGATGGTTATGTAGAACATGACCAGGTAGCCAACAAACCTGATATACTATCACCTGAAGAATTTCTTGAAAAAGGTCGTGATGCAGACAGGGGAGCACGTACCAATTGGTATGATGAATTGATCCGTGAAAATAATTTCGGGCAAAACCATTTTCTCTCTGTTTCAGGGGGTAACACCAATACTATTTTCCGCATATCCGGTAATTATCGTACAAAAGAAGGTATTGATATTGCAACGGACAGAAGGGAATATGGCTTCAGAGGTAACTTCCACCAGAAAGGTATTGGAGGTTTCTTCGAACTTATTGGAAATATTTCTTACAGGATCGCTAATGAAGAATATACCAATTATGGTGCCTTCCAACAGGCGGTAAAACTGAACCCGACCATCCCCGTTTTTGATCCAAATAATCCAAGAAAATACAATACTCTTCAGGGCTTTGATACCTATAATCCAGTGCAGGATCTTACCACACGCGATAATGGTGCTGATCAGACCTACTCTGTTGTTGACCTTACTTTCCGCTTTAATCTTTTGAAGAATCTTAGCACAGATCTTAAGATTGCAAGGCAGGGACATGATATGTGGAGAAGGGAATATTATACTGCTGAATCTGCTGAGTCAATAAATAATAACAGGAGGGGCAGGGCCAGGTTACAGAATGAGAAATGGACCGATTATACACTTGAATGGACCGGCAATTATTCTACACGAATTAACGCGCATGATTTTAAAATTGTGGGTGGTTACTCATACCAGGAATTCAATAACCAGGGCTTCTGGGCAGAGAATATGAACTTCCCTTCTGAAGCATTTACCTATAACAATCTTGATGCGGGCGACTGGAACAGGCAGGATGGTCGTTTGGGTATGGATTCATGGAGAAGTAAGGAAAAAACAATTGCCTTCCTTACACGTGCAAACTATGGTTATGATGATACCTATTTCCTGACCGGGTCTTTAAGGTATGAGGGTAACAGTAAATTCGGTGCAAATAATAAATGGGGTTTGTTCCCTTCACTTTCTGCAGCATGGAGAATTTCAAACCTGGGAGCATTGAAAGATGTGTCTTTCATTAATGACCTGAAGCTCAGATTTTCTTATGGGGTAACAGGACGCTCAGGATTTGGACGTTATACAGCACTTGCACGTTATACAGGATACGGACGTTACCAGAATGATGAAGGGCAGTGGATCCAGGTATACGGCCCAGGCAATAACTACAATCCTGACCTTCGTTGGGAAAAGGCCATCGCCTATAATCTCGGTCTTGATTTTGAATTATTTAACCGCCGGCTGAATGGTAGCATCGATGGTTTCCTTCGTAAGGGTAGTGATCTTATCAATGACTATGTTGTAGCGGTTCCTCCTTACCTGCACGACAGGATGTTTGTAAACGTGGGTACACAATCGAATCGTGGTATTGAATTAACGCTTAACTATAATGTGATTCAAAGAAAAGACCTCCAGTATTCAACCAATCTAACCGCTTCTTATGCCAAGTCAAGGATGGATAAGTTCTCTAATGAAAGTTTCATTGGCGACAGGAGAAATCTTGGAAGTCTTCCATCTCCTGGTAACCCTGGTGATGCCTACCGTCTTGAAGAAGGCATCGAGATCGGTAGCTTCTTTGGTTATAAATATGCAGGTGTAAATGATGAAGGAAAAATCCTGATCTGGAAAAATGGTATTGAAGGTAAGGAAGCTATTATTGCATCTTCTGAAGCAGATGCCGACAGGGATAAAACCTATATCGGTCATGGTATGCCAAGATATGAAATGGCATGGGGGCATAATGTTCAGTATAAGAACTTTGACCTTACTGCTTTCTTCCGCGGCCGCTTCGATTACCAGATCATTAACCTTTACCAGATGTATTACGGTTTGCAGGCTGAGCCGAATGTTAACCTGCTGAGAGATGCGTATACAAAGAACGGTCAAATTACTTCGGGAAAAGTGATCACTGACTATTTCCTTGAGCCCGGCGATTTCTTCAAGCTCGACAATATCACACTTGGATGGTCGCCGAACCTGGGCATTTCAAAGATCAATAAGTTCCGTTTGTATGGAACCGTTCGAAATGTATTCACCATCACAAAGTATTCAGGATTGGATCCTACCACAGTTGGAGTTACAGGATTAACTCCCGGCTATGGAGACCTGAACGTTTATCCTATAACAAGAGGATTTACACTAGGCGCACAGATCACTTTTTAATTCAATCCTAAAATCTGACGAACATGAATAGATACTTATTATATGCATTGATGGTGCTGGTGTTTGCGACGCCATCGTGTACTAAACTTGATGAAGAAGCATTTGATATTTTACCTGCCAATACTTACTATAAGGATAAAAATTCAGTGATCGCTGCAGTAACCAGGCCTTATGAACATGGCCACTGGACCGGTTGGGATGGCGACCGCTGGATATTGCAGGAACTCACGGCCGACCAGTTTGTATGGACCCAGAAAGGTAAACATGGTTATGATAATGGTGACTGGGTAAGAATGCATGGTCATGCCTGGACTTCAGAGCAGGGACAGGTTAATGGCGGATGGGTTGGACCTTACCAGGGCATCATGCAATGTATCACGGTGATCAATGATATTCAAAACCTGGATTATCCTTCACTGGGATTGACAGAGGCAGATAAAACGCAACATATCGCTGAATTGAGAACACTTAGGGCATGGTTCTATCTTTTCCTGATCGATTTCTTCCGCGAAGTGCCCATCCAGACTGAAGTAGGTAAACTCACAGCACAATCTACTCCGCAGGAAGTATTCAATTATATTGAAACCGAACTTAAGGAGGCATTGCCAGGGCTGCCTAAAAACGGAAGGCCTGCAAGATGGGACCAGGGTGGTGCAGCTTCTCTGCTGGTAAGGCTTTATCTTAATGCTGAGAAATGGATTGGCACTCCTAAGTATGCAGAATGTGCCGCTGTTGCCCAGGATATCATTGATGGCAAATATGGAACCTATGAAATTGATACCGATTACCGTGGCCCATTCAGGTCGGGTATCAATGGCTACCGTTCACCAGAGAACATCTTTGAATTCGTTCATGCCAAGAATTACCTCGAAATGGGCTGGATCTGGAATGCTATGATGCACTACCAGGCCAAGTACAGTATGGACAATGACTGGGGTGGATGGAATGGTGTTCATCTTACTCCCTCGCGCGACCTCGAAGGCAATCTTTATAATTATAAACTTGGTATGCCTTATGAAAGGTATCCTGATGATGATTACAGGAAACAACCTTTTCATACAACAGGTACCGGTGGAAAATATGAGGGATTCTTCCTGATCGGAACACAGTATGAATTCAATAAGGAACAGGGCTATGGTTTTGATAGTACCAAAGTTGTAAATGGAACAGAGGAATATAATGGAAAGCCATTGGTTTTTGTTGACCAGGTGGGAAGGTTTTCTGAAAGGCCGAATGGACGTTGGAATGAAGGCTCACACGTTACAACGGGTGAAGAGAATTCCGGTGTAAGGTTATTGAAGTTCCCCTGGTTGCCAATGAGCGAAAATCTTTTCCAGTTCAACTCTGCAACAGAGATAAGGCTTGCAGAGATCTATTATTCACTTGCTGAATGTAAGTACAGGGCAGGAGATAAGCTTGGTGCAGCCAAATTGCTCGATGCAGTTCGCAAGAGAAATTATCCCGAAGCAACCTGGCCAACGCATAGTTATGAGAATCACCCCGACAGGCTCACAGATGATGAATTCATCATTGAACTGGGAAGGGAGTTCATTGGAGAAAGGCATAGAAGAACCGACCTGGTAAGATGGGATCGATTTGACGACGAATGGTGGGATAAGCCCCAGGATGCAAAAGACCGTTCTGTATTCCCCATTCCTTATAATGCCCTTACATCAAATCCATTATTAAAACCAAATGGATATGAATAAAGATTTTTGAAAGACCATTATATGTGTTGGGTTTTCAAAACCGTCCCGGACCCCGGGGCGGTTTCCCTTTATTATAACTCCAAACTTTAAACAAGTGAATCGTTCCGTTACCTATTTACTGTTTAGCAGTATTTCCAAAATCTTATCCTGGTTTTCCATCAACCGGTCCACGGTCCCCGGCCCCCGGTCCCTTCTCGCCGCCTTGCTTTTTATTGTCCTACTTAGCGCCTGCTCCAACAACAAGAACAAGCCAGCAGAAAACAAGCCCGACCCCCTGTTTACATTACTGCCTCCTTCCCAAACCCATATTGATTTTATCAATAAAATTGAAGAAGGACCAGCCACCAATGTTATGATGTATGAATATTTTTATAACGGCGGTGGAGTGGCCATTGGTGATGTTAATAATGATGGATTGGAAGACATCTATTTTTCATCCAATATGCAGTCCAACAAACTCTACCTCAACCGTGGTGATATGCAGTTTGAAGATATTACTGAATTAAGCGGCGCCGGAGCAAGAAATGGCCCATGGAAAACCGGTGTAACCATGGCTGATGTTAATGGGGATGGGCTGCTCGATATTTTCGTTTCATACTCAGGTCACCTAAGAAAAGAACGACTTATACCACAATTGCTGGTCAATAAAGGTATTAACGAAAAAGGGTTGCCCTCCTTTGAAGACCAGGCCCAACAATATGGCATTGCCCAACCTGCCAATAATACACAGGCATTCTTCTTCGATTATGATAAGGATAATGACCTGGACATTTTCATGCTAAATCATAATCCCAATACACTTCCTCCCGTTGATGAATCTTCGATCAACCAAATGCTTAAAACAGAAGATCCCCTGGCTTCATCAAGACTTTACCAGTTTAACCTTGACCCATCAGGAAAGCCTTTTTATAAAGATGTTACAAAGCAGGCAGGCCTTCAATTATCACCGCTGAATTATGGACTCGGTGCAGGGCTTGACGATGTTAATGAAGATGGATACCCCGATATCTATGTATGCAACGATTATATTGCTCCCGATCA
>JAEWIW010000106.1 GCA_023386855.1 Bacteroidota bacterium
TTGCCAGGGATGCTATACTCTCAGGAGCTACAATAGGGGAATGCATCAACGTATTGCATTCAAATACTTCCATCAAAATTAAAGCTCCTAATAACGATATCTCAATATCAGTTTATCCAAACCCAACAAGAAATTCATTTCATTTGCAACTTGAAATCCCGGATTTTAAGCTTTCATTGCCTTATTGCATTCAACTTTTTGATTCTAAGGGTAGAATGGTCTTTAAAGCAGATAACCTAAAGTCTCAGAGCTTAGATTTTGGTGCAAAGTTATCTCGTGGAATTTATTATTGTATTATAAGATCTGAGAACCTATATTGGACAAGGCAGCTAATTAAATTATAAAAATCACTAAAAAGAAAATTATATTGTTTCAATTGTATTAGCTCTTTCAACGATATGTATGGCAGGAAAAAATAATAAATCCAACTTGCAAGAGATCACCACCAAACTTTATAGCATTCCGGTTTTACGGGAAAAGCGTGAAGGATTCGACCTTAAAAAATATATAGGAACACAATATGATGTGATCGGGTTATCTGTGCCACAGCAATTGAAAGCTTATAAATCAGGATATTCTTTCAGTACATTACCAATGGAAAAACAACTCGCCATTTGGAATAATGTATGGAAGGAGTCTGATGTTTTCGATGTGTTATCGCAATGCCTTGATTTTTTAGGAGAAAACCATAAACGTTTTGATGCAGAAGCTTTATGGAAAATTGTTAAACACTGGGTAAAGAAGATTGACAACTGGGCCAATTCGGATGATCTCTCCAGCGTATATGCTTACCTCATGGAAAGAGAGCCCGAACTGGTCTATGAACAATTGCTTAAATGGAATAGTTCCAAAAATCCATGGGAACGGCGCGCCTCACTGGTGACCATGTTGCTTTATTGCCGAAGGAAAAAGACGGCACTACCCGTGGAAAAAGTTATCCGGCTTATTGAACCACGCCTTGATGATGAAAATTATTTTGTTCAAAAAGGAGTGGGTTGGGCACTTCGTGATACCGGTGTGGTATATCCCAAACAGATCCATGATTTCCTTTTAAAACATATTACTCGTATTGATCCGGCTGCATTCACAGCTGCAGTTGAGAAGATCGATCCAGGTTTTAAATCGCAATTAAAAGCTTTGCGAAGCCAACGCGCAAAAAAAACACGGGCTTCAAAAAAATCACAGGCTTAAAAAATCACCGGCCTCAAAAAAAATCACAGGCTCCAAAAAATCACCGGCCTCAAAAAAATCCCGAGCTTAAAAAAAACACGGGCCTCCAGAAAATAGTTCAATTACAGCCTGTTAATCATCAATTATATTTCCGGCAACGATACCGGAAACGTTCCCTATAGTTTTATTTTCCCCTGCAACGATGTTCCCATAATTTACGCCTGCTATAGGAACTGGTTCCTATCACTGATTGCTCTGAATATAAACAACCCTTTTTCAATGATGAGAAGTTTAACGCTTTCGCTCTTAGCGCTATTCCTGGTAAGCTCAGCCTTTTCACAGGCGCAGTTAACAGGAATTGCTCTTTCTCCCGATTCCCTTACAGTAAAGGAATTTACCATCGGTTCAAAGAAACAGTCTACCGGCTTTGGCCTTCCGCTGGTGAGTTTCCTGCTGAATGGAAAACTGTACACCTCTAACGATGCAGCCTCCTTCGCAAATAAACTGAAGGTGCAGGTATCCGGACTGAAAAAATCCGATTATGGTATGCAGGCAAAACTCCTGTTTACCAACACCGGCAAAGACACCATCCAGCTGGAAAACGTTGTTCCTTTTGGTGAAGGAGCCGACCGCGTGTATATTACCGGTAAAGGAAAACATTACCTGTCAAGAACACACTTATTCGTTCCCGGTAAACAACCGGTGAATGTAATTGTTCCCGATAATGCATGGGACCTGGGCTATAGCAGCTTCGCCGTTGATGCCGACCTGCAAATGGCATCGCTGGTTCGCCGCGATCGCGCTTCTATCAAGCAGGGATCAAGAACCCGTTTCGAAACAAAACTTTATCCAGGTGGAACTGTTCAATACGATTTCTATGCAGAAACTTCCAAGGGCGACTGGCATAATGCGCTTACACAGGTGTTCCAGGACAGGATGCTCTACGATATCGACAAGTTTGATAACTCTCTTTACCAAAGAAAGGACCTCCAGTGGATGCGTCATTCCTATGTTAATCATATCATGATGAACTGGGATAAGTTTTACTATGATTATACTGATAGGAAATTTCATATCAATGAATTCATCGACAGGGGAAAGAAACTTTATGGTGGTGATGAATTCATCTGTATCTGGCCTACATGGCCGATGCTGGGAATGGACCAGCGTAACCAGTTCGATATGTTCGAAGACCTTCCCGGTGGAAATGCAAAAACAAAGCAGATCGCTGAAGAATCACGCAAAAGAGGAACAAGATTATTTGTATGTTATAATCCATGGGATGAAAGCACAAGAAGTGAAAATCATTTCGAAGGAATATCAAAGCTGATTGCCGCCACATCTGCAGACGGAGTAGTACTGGATACTAAAGGTGAATCAAGCAGGGAACTGCAGGATGCAGCCGATAAGGTTCGTCCCGGTGTGATCATGTACTCCGAAGGTATGGCAGTTCCAAAAGATATGCCGGGCATCGTTTCTGGTCGTGTGCATAACGCGCTGTACTATGCGCCAATGCTAAACCTGAATAAACTGATCAAACCCGAATTCACCATCTTCAGGGTGGCAGAGATCTTCAAGGAAAAGATCCAGCGCGAATTTGCCACTTCCTTCTTTAACGGTTATGGAACCGAGCTCAACATCATGGGATCCGGCCAGCCCGAATGGACCGAAGAACAATACAAATATCTTGGCCGTACCAGTATGATCTTGCGCGAGAATACCAACAACTTTGTTGCCCGTGGTTATACGCCATTGATTGAAACCACTGCCGATAATATCTGGGTGAACGAATGGGTTATTCCTGGTAAAACCATCTATACCATTTACAGCCTTATACCCGAAGGTTATAAAGGAAATCTTTTTGCTGTAACACCAGAAAAAGGATATCACTTTGTTGACCTCTGGCATCATAAGCAGCTGACTCCAAAACAGGATGGCGGTAAATGGTGGATTGAAGCGGAAACAGATGCTTTCAACAAACAATACCTTGGCACCAACAATG
>JAEWIW010000117.1 GCA_023386855.1 Bacteroidota bacterium
TTCCTGATCTGTGCCTTCTGGTATGTTGAAGCCCTGGCCTGTGTGGGAAGATTGGATGAAGCAGTAAAAGAATTCGAAAACCTGTTACAATTCTGTAATCATCTATTGCTGTTCAGTGAAGATGTTGATGAAGAAACCGGCGACCAGTGGGGAAATTTCCCTCAAGCCTATAGCCATGTAGGATTAATGAATGCTGCTTACAGAATCGCAATGAAACTTGATTCACCCATCTTTAAATAAAAAGAATTTCACCTGTTTGTAGCGGCTCCATTAGCATTAAGTGACTAGTGACTAGATTTCTACTAATCACTAGTCACTAATCACTAATAACTTACAAAGGGTGTTTGCTCGCCAGTGTTTTATTCTCTTTGCTGATGCTGGTTCCTGTCTGGTAAAGATCTTTCAGCAGGTTTCTTACATCAATATAATTATTCAGGTAATACTTGGCTGCAGAAACATAAGTGCCCACTTTAATGGTGAAGGCCTCTTCAGGTAACGCCTTAAAAATATCTTCGTCGGTATGGTCATCTCCAATCGCCATGATAAAATCATAGTGCTGGTTTTGTAATACCTGTAAAGCCGATTTACCCTTGTTGATATCGGTACTTTTCACTTCCACAACCTTATTGCCTGGAAGCAATTGCAGTCCCTTATCTTCTACCAGGTAACGCAGGGTATTCAACAATTCACCCTTTCTTAATTCCCCCAGTTCTTCTTCCGCCTTCCTGAAATGCCATACCAGTGAAAAATCTTTTTCTTCAATGAATGCACCTGGCGTGCGGTCGGTGAAGGTATCGAGCACCGGTATAAAATCCTTTTTCCACCCGGTAGTCAGTGTTGGATTACTTTCCCACCCAATATCTTTTTTCCTCGACCATGCACCATGCTCAGCGATCATGTTCAGGTTAAGATGTCCAAACCATGATTCAAGTGATTTGCGGTCGCGACCACTTACGATTACAATATCATTGGCCGGATCGCTGTTCAGCTGGTTCAGCAATTCGAGCAATTGTTCATCTGGTTTCGCCTGTTCGATATTGGTTTTAAAACCCACCAGGGTTCCATCATAATCCAGGAAAAACAACCGCTTTCCTGCAGCTGCATATGCATTCAGAAATGATAATCTCGTGTTCTCTCCTACTCTTCTTGCGTACATAGATTTTTGAAGGTCCTTTACCTCTTTTAGTTTCGTCATAAATATTCTTACCCAGTGATGTATATCAAACTTGCTGATCACATCACGCATGGCCCTCATCCGCTTTTCCTGTTCTTCCATGGGCATCTCAATCGCTTCCTTGATGGCTTCGGTTATTGCCACCACGTTATTGGGATTCACCAGTATGGCATCGATCAGCTCTTTTGAAGCACCTGCCATTTCACTGAGAATGAGTACACCGTCATTATTCACACGGCTGGCCACAAATTCTTTACAAACAAGGTTCATTCCATCTCTCATTGGGGTCACCAGGCAAACCTCGGCTTCATTATACAAGGCAGATAATACTTCAACAGGGAATGAACGGTAAAAATAATACACAGGATTCCAGTTGAGGGTGCGATACCTCGCATTGATATTACCTACCATCTTATCAATTTCATCGCGGAGTTCCTTGTATTGTGGAACGGTATCCCTTGAAGGAACCACCACCATATAGAGTACAGTTTTCTCGATATACTGGGGATAAGTTTGAAGAAACAGTTCAAATGCCTGCAATCTTTGTAAAATGCCTTTACTGTAATCAAGCCTGTCGATCGACAATACCATTTTTAGTTTTGAGAAGGTATTACGAAGGCTTTCCATTTCATCCTGCACTTCCGGTTCCTGTGAAAGGGTTTCAAATTTATGACTGTCTATTCCCATTGGAAATGCATCTACCAGCACTGTCCTGTTTTCAATAGTAATCACATTGGAAGAAGTGGTTACAGGAAGCAGCCTGCGGCAGGCCTGTACAAAATGCCGTGCGTCATCAAATGTATGGAACCCAATCAAATCAGCGCCCAGCATGCCTTCCAGCAGCTCATTACGCCACGGTATCAGGCGGAACAGTTCAAATGAAGGAAAAGGGATATGCTGGAAAAATCCAATTCCCACATCGGGCATTTCATCCCTGATCATTTTTGAAAGCAGCAACAACTGGTAATCCTGGATCCATATGATATCGTCGGGGCCAGCAATGCTTTTTACCACTTCCATGAATTTCCTGTTCACATTTACATAATGATCCCAGTAAGAAAGCTGGTAACAGGCATAGGTACTCATATAATGAAACACCGGCCAGAGAATCTCGTTTGAAAATCCTTCATAATACTGGTTGATCTCTTCCTGTGTAATAAATACCGGCATCAGGTTGATCTTGTCCAGTTCGCGTGTTACTTCATCCTTTCTTTCCTGTTCCTGGATTTCCATCCCGGGCCATCCTACCCAAACATTATCTCCATCTTTATAAATGGATCCAAGCCCGGTAGCAAGTCCTCCTTCCGAAGGGGTAAAAATAAATTTTCCATCTTTTTCCAGAACCTTTACGGGAAGGCGGTTTGAAACAATAATGGTTTTTGGTTTATTAATCATGTCTTAAAATAAATAAATAATGATACCATTGATTTTCATATGAAAATTTTAGGCGAAATTAATGTTGCAAACTTTCCCCAAATATTGTTGTAATTTTCGCTCAAACCCCTAATTGAAGCGGATTTCTACAATATGAGGAACAAATGGCAGTTTGTTGATCAGGCATATGTTTTATTCTTTTTTTCCAAACATTAATAACCATAAAAACTCAGCATTATGGCAAATTCTAAAGGCCGTGATTCAAAAGGCCAGGAAAGCAAAAGCGGTGGCAAACAAAATACATCCAACCGCGGTTTTGCCTCAATGGATGAAGCAAAACAAAGAGAGATAGCTAGTAAAGGAGGAAAAGCCTCTCATGGTGGTGGCCGTAAGCCGAACAGCAGCAAAAATACAGAAAGGTCTGAATAGTACGACTCCATTGACAAGATAATCGCCCGGTTATGCCGGGCTTTTTTTGTGCCCGTGCGGTAATAACAGCTTGTAAACTTATTGCTGTAGAACAGATTCTACAATATTGCTGTTATCCCGTTAATTTTTATGATTTACCGCTGTTACATCCATGGCAAAAGATTTTAATCATTCTTTTAACATTAAAATGAATAATATGGGTAACCTACTTTACATCATTGCAGTTATTCTGATAATTGCATGGGCAATCGGATTTCTTGGATTTCATGCAGGTGGAATCATACATATTTTATTGGTTATTGCGATCATCGCGATCCTTCTCCGCCTTATCAGGGGTTCAGGAGTATAACCAGGCCTCCCCTAAACCCTTAGAA
>JAEWIW010000138.1 GCA_023386855.1 Bacteroidota bacterium
GCTGAAGCTTCACCGGCTTACAGGTGAAAAACGATACCAGCTCAGTGCAACGAAAGCAATACATGCCGTTATGCAAAAGATTGTTCCCGTTGGCCAGTGGGAAGATTTTGAAACCTATTGGTCGTGCAGTCGTGTTGGAAGTGAAGAATGGGTGGGTAAAAAAATAACCCGTAATAATATGTTCAAGCAAAATACTTTGTCCATATTCTGGACTGCCCAGGCATTATTAGACATGTACAAGGTTACGCATGAAAAGGAATATTTATCAGCAGGGCAAAGGGTATTGGATGAATTATTGATGTGGCAGGCCGTTTGGCAACCGCCTTATATCGCGGTTCATTCATTAGGGGGCTTTGGTGTAATGAATGGCGATGCAGAATGGAATGATTCAAGGCAAAGTCTTTTTGCAGGCTTAATTATCGACTATGGAAGGGTGTTGAACAGGGAAGATTATCTTCATAGGGGGCTGGCTGCTTTACATGCTTCCTTTACCATGATGTACACTCCTTTGAATCCTGCTACTATGAAGCAGTGGCAGGCACGTTGGCCATTCTTTAAGGAAACGGATTATGGTTTTATGATGGAGAACTATGGGCATGATGGCATCACCAATGACCAGGGATTGGGTATCGGTGAGTTTACTATTTATGATTGGGGAAATGGCGCGGCTGCCGAAGCCTATAACAGGATATATGACCAGTTTGGCAAAAAATTATTGCAAAAGTGATCGGTGGTAAATGATAGGGAGGACGCAATGAAAATACTTGATGTATATCAACGGAGGGAGTTCATCTTTCCTGAATTTACCCACAAAAACCATCAATTACAGCCCCCTCTGTAATAATAATTCTATATTTAGCGCTTAACAACAACTACATGGCAGATATTGCAAAGATGCTTCAGAAGAAAAAGAAGCAAATATTAGAGGATTGGATGACCAATCAACTGGCGGATGCGGGTTTAAGGGAAGACCTGATGAGTAACGAGGAATTGCGGGAACAGTCAGAAGAACTGTTGACCGTTCTGCTTAGAACATTAAATGAAAATAACCTTAATGATATTGGATCAGAATCATTTGAACCAGTTCATGAAATTCTTTCAGGCATTTCTATAACCCGCGCCAGGCAGGGGTTTTCACCCAAGGAAACCGGTGTGTATGTTTTCAGTTTAAAAGATGCCTTGCTGAAAACCCTCCAGGCAGAATTCAAATCAAACCCAACGGAATTAATTGACAGCATTATCAAGGTGAACAGGTTGATGGATAGCCTGGGTGTGGTGACCTTTGAAACCTTTATCAAGGGAAGGGAAGAAGTTATCCTTAGGCAAACCGATGAAATCACTGAAATATCCACGCCTGTGATCCAGGTATGGGAAGGCATCCTGGCCCTGCCGATCATTGGAACCTTAGACAGTGCGCGGACCCAGGTGGTAATGGAAAACCTCCTCCAGGAAATAGTGGAAACAGGAAGCACAATCGCTATCCTTGACATTTCCGGGGTTCCCGCGGTTGACTCGCTGGTAGCCCAACACCTGATCAAAACCGTTGCTGCAACAAGGCTCATGGGTGCGGAATGCATCATCAGTGGCATCCGCCCTGAGATCGCTCAAACCGTGGTTCACCTGGGCATTGACCTCTCCAGTATTGTGACCAAATCATCCCTTGCAAGTGCACTGAAACATTCTTTCAGTATGCTGAAAATGGATGTTCGCAAAATTCAAAAAGATAAAGCTGTTTAATAATTTTATGGATCGTATTCCTATACTTCGTATGGGCCACTTTTTGCTGGTGACCATACAAATAGACCTGTATGACCGGCTGGCTACCAACCTGGAGACCGACCTAGTACAAATGGTCAATAAGACCGGGGCGCGTGGTGTACTCATCGACATTTCGGCACTTTCAATAGTTGATTCTTTCATGGGCCGGATCCTCGGCAATATCGGCAGCATGTCAAAGATCATGGATGCAGAAACCGTGGTAGTGGGGATGCAGCCAGCCGTGGCCATAACATTGATTGAACTGGGTCTTGAACTTAAAGGTGTGCATACCGCGCTTAATGTTGAAATGGGTATGCAATTATTAAAAGAAAAAATTGGTTCGTTTGAAGATGAAGAACTATTAGATGATGAAGATAGTTCTGAATAAGGATACGATGAAGATCGATAAAGAGCAGGATGTAGTCCTGTTCCGTAACCGAGTCAGGGAATTTGCTGTTAAGATCGGCATGGGACTGGTTAACCAGACCAAGCTGATCACCGCGGCAAGCGAACTGGTGCGTAATATGCTGAAATATGCAGGCGGAGGGGTGGTTCAAATAGAAGCCATTAACCATGGCCGTGAAAATGGCATCAGGCTTATATTCCAGGACAAAGGCCCGGGCATAAAAGATATTGCTTTGGCCATGAAAGATGGGTTTTCCACCGGTAAAAGCCTGGGAGTTGGTTTACCCGGCGCAAAGCGCCTGGTTAGTGAGTTTGATATCAAAAGTACTATTGGCCAGGGTACAACGGTTTCGATAATAAAGTGGAAGAATGGTTGATCGTACACATAAGGCTTTTAAAGCCAGCGACAGAAGTTATTTCGCGATTTTAAAAAAAGAGATCAATGCAATAGCATCAGCCGCTGGTTTCAGTGCAAAGCGAAAAGGTGAGCTGGATATTATTGTTGCTGAAATGGTAAGCAACCTGGTAAAGCATGCCGGTGGTGGACAGTTGCTGGTTAAACTGGTCGAACAGGAAGGAATCCAGGGAATGGAGATCATTTGTTTGGATGATGGTGTGGGCATGACCGATGTTACCCGCATGGTTGCTGATGGCGTTTCTACCAAAAACACGCTGGGCCACGGGCTGGGAGCCATGAAAAGGTTGTCTGATCTCTTCCAGGTATATTCCTTGAAAGACTGGGGTACAGTGATCCTTATCCGCATTTTTGATCAGCCCTTACCCCTTTATAAGAAACCTTCACTATGGGAAACCAGGTCGGTTATTTTACCCAAACCGGGTGAAATGGAATGCGGCGATGGATTTTTCTGTACCAGCAATAGTAATGGCATAAAACTTTTCCTGGGCGATGGATTGGGACATGGGCCGGAAGCTGCCAGGGCAGTCATGATTGCAGGAGAAGCTTTTTTAAATAATGATGAACAAGACCCGGTAGAAATGATCAGGTATATCAATACTGCAGTGAAAAGAACAAGAGGCCTGGTAGGTACTATTGCAATGTTTGATCTTAAAGATAGAACCTGGCGTATATGTGGCATTGGTAATATTTCCACCAGGTTCATCGGGCCATCAGCAGTGAAGAATTATATGTCGTACAATGGTATCATCGGGCTGAATGTACCGGGCTCATTAAGTATGCAGGAAGTGCCATTTGAAACCGGCCAATACCTTGTGATGTGCAGTGATGGCATCAGGTCGCGCTGGGAAACGAATAAATACCCGGCGATCCAGCGATATGATCCTACGATTCTTGGCGCTTCACTGATCAAAGATTATAACCGGAACACGGATGATGTATCGGTAGTAACCTGTAAAATAAATTTGTGATGCATGAACTGGCACGTGTAACCCTGGAAAATGAAATGGACCTGATCCTGGCCCATAAACGCTCTATGAAACTGGCCGAGCTGGCCGGCCTATCCTTAAGCGCTCAAACCACTTTCGCTACAGCGGTTTCCGAAGTTTCAAGGAATACCATCTACAATGGAAAAAGTGGATGCCTTATTTTGGGTGTTGACAGCGATCAGCGTGAAAAATATATCGTGGCCTGCATCAAGGATGAATTGCCCGATACCGAACAATCAAGAGAAGGATTGGAGAATGCTAAAAAGCTTGTGGATAAATACCAGGTAACAAAAGAGGATATCGGAACCTCCATTGAATTATTCTATTATTTTGCTCCTTCTTACCCCATCAATATTCATAAGCTGGATGAATGGCGCGGCCTGTTTCGGAATGAACCTCCCGTTTCTCCCTATGAAGAAATAAAAAGAAAGAATGAACAATTGCAGGACCTTTCAGAAAAGGTTCAAAAAAGCGAAGCGCAATATATTACTCTCACCAATTCACTTCCTCTTTTCATATTCTCACTCAACAGGGAAGGAAAAATATTTTATGCCAATGAATGGCTGCTGACCTTTACCGGTCATACCCTGGAAAGCCTCAATGAAAGTCAATGGAGATCCATTGTTCATGAAGATGATTACCATGCCTTCTCGGTAATGTTGCAGCCCGGACTTATCAGGGATTCATCAGGTATTAAATTGCAAACACGCTTCCTGGAACATGGAACAGGTGAATACCTATGGCACCAGGTATCGCTATCGCCATTGATGAATGAAAAAGGGGAACTGCAGAACTGGACTGGTTATATCGTGGACATTCACAAGCAGAAGATTTTCGAAGAAACATTAAAAGACAATATTGAACTCCGGCAAACACAGGAGCAGTTAAAAGAGAACCAGCAAATGCTGGAGAAGTATATCGAGGAAATAAGCCGCAGTAATATGGAGTTGCAGCAGTTTGCATTTATTGCTTCACACGACCTCCAGGAACCCGTAAGAAAGTTATTGTTCTATAGTGATTATCTTTCAAATTCCTATTCAAACCTGCTGGATGATAAAGGACTTAACTACCTATCCGGCATGCAGAGTGCAGCACAACGTATGAGCAGCCTGATCCAGGACCTGCTGATGTTTTCGCAGATCAATAAGGAAGCGATCAGCTTTTCAGAAGTAAACCTTAATGATATTGCCAGGGAGGCAGTACAGGATTTTGAAATGGTGATAGAAGAAAAAGGCGCGGAGATACATGTAGAGGAACTCCCGGAGATCAGGAG
>JAEWIW010000147.1 GCA_023386855.1 Bacteroidota bacterium
TGATATGCAGGAGAATGGCGTTGCTGCAACTACTGTAGTGAATGGCAAAAGAGATAATCTTGTTGTTGATGGAGTTATTGCAGATGGAAATGGAGGATATGTAGCCAATACCAAGGAAGTTACACCACAGGCTTATTGGACTGCAGTGGCAGGCGTAAGCAATATGGGTATCACTGAAGCCAATCTTTATGATGCTTCAAGTGTAAGGGTTAGAAATATCCAGCTGAGCTATGAGCTGCCAAAGAGCCTGGTGTCAAAAACACCATTACAAAGAGCAAGGGTTGGAGTTTCCTGCAATAATGTTTGGCTGATCTCCAGCCATATGCATGGAATCGATCCTGAATCAGTGTTTGCTACACAAAGTAACGCGGTTGGATTTGAGAATGCCACTGCACCAACTACACGCACTGTATTGTTCAACTTAACCCTTGGGTTTTAATTAATCAACTGATGACAATGAAAAATATATTAAGGAAATCATGCATGATACTGGCGGCCGGAGCGCTGTTGGCTTCATGTTCGAAGTTCGATGAACTCGGAAGAGATCCTCTTGCCGCGAGTGGAGAACAGGTACAGGTAGAGTACTTTATCAACAACTCCATTATTGGCGCGCAGATGGATCCTCACGTTGCGGAAAGAGCATTTGTATTGTACTGGAAAACCGCGGCACACCAGCAATTCACGACAGGTTTGTCGGGCGGAAGTTATAACGACGGGTGGTCGAGCGACTATTACAGTTATATTTCCGGGTGGCTTAACAATGCCAATACCGCAATCCAGATCGCACAGGAGCAGACAGCAGCGGGTAATATCAAGCCTTATACCAATAACCTTTTACAGGTTGCCCGTATATGGCGAGCATATTTGATGAGTGAACTGTCGGATAATTTCGGCCCAATTCCCATCAATGCCTTCCAGGGAGTGAACCCCGATTTCGCCAGTGTAAAGGATGTGTATTATTTCATCATTGATGAACTGAAAGATGCGAGTTCAAAGCTTGATCTAACCGTTTCCAATCCCAATAACCTGGGCAAGTTTGACCAGGCTTATAATTTTGATTACAGCAAATGGCAGCGCTATGCGAACTCCATGAGGTTGCGTCTTGCCATGCGTTTATCTGAAGTGGATGAAGGAAAGGCAAAGGCTGAATTTGAAGATGCCGCATCCAAGCCACTGATCACTTCAATGGACCAGGCTTTCCAGGTTCAGGAGCGGCCAGGTTGGGATCCTTTGTCTGGCGTTATGACAAGGGAATGGAATGCGCAGATGCTTTCAGCCACATTGTATAATCTCTACTGGAACCTTGGCGGTATCAAATCTTCCGATCAGTTGGGTGCCGACTTTGATGCTTCCATCAAACCCGATGATTATGTAGGGGTAAGATTGGAAAATCATATCGCTACCAAAACCAATAATCCTATTGCGGGATACTGGCTTGATGGTTTGCCTTATACCATTGATCCCCGTGCATACAAGGCATTCATTATTCCCGGTGATTTTTCCAATCCGAATTTCAGTTCTTTTCCTTCCTGGACACAGGATGCCAAAACCACCAAGCGTAACCTGATGAAAGATGATGGCACCGTTTGGAAAGAAGTGGATGCTAAGTACACTTTCAATGCTTCCACTGCAGGCGACTGGGGAAATAAGGGAGCGAAGAATTTCCTTCGTAACTACGAAGGCACCATTCCAAGGTTATCACAAAGATTCAGGAACAATAATGAAAAAAGGATATTCTTTGCGCCATGGGAAACACATTTCCTCCTTGCTGAAGCCGCTGTACGCGGATGGGCAACACCTATCGATGCAAAGACAGCTTATGAAGAAGGTATCCGTCAAAGTTTTGAGTATTGGGGCGTTTCGAATTTCCTGGGTGAATATCTTGCTTCTGAAGATTATAACAATGCAGGAACTTCAGTTGCCTGGAACCATACCACTGAACCCGGCGATACACATGCCATGAACTATGTTGATGGTTATACCAATAACAATGGTACTGCCAATATCATGTATCCAAAGAATGACCTGTACATGAATGGTACCGTCAGGAATGATCATCTTACCAAGATCATTACCCAGAAATACCTGGCACAGGTTCCATACCTGCCGCTGGAAGCATGGAATGATCAACGCAGGCTGGGCCTTCCCTTCTTTGAGAACCCTGCCATTGAGAATCCTATTCCAACATTGCCGGCGCTGACTTCAGCAAACTACATGACCAGCAATGTCAAGTTCTTCCCACAGCGATTGAAATATCCTTCGGGCCTGCAAAACAGTAATGCTGCAGGTTATGAACAGGCGGTTTCTTTTCTTGGAGGTCCTGATGATGTATTCACCCCACTATGGTGGGCACAGAAATAAGTCTGCAACAGGCAATTAAAAAGAGGGGTTAGCGCCCCTCTTTTTATATTTTGTTTCCGTAAAGAAGTTGAAGAAATGTTTGCAGGGAAATGTTTCTATAAAAAAATTACCTGCCTGTTTTATGTTATTCCGCGATGGATTCTGCAAGAAACTTTAATTCCATCCGCTTATATTCATTCCCGGGCTGGTCAAAACATTTACTGAATTCTTCCAGCAGGATCTGGATAATGCGACGGTTGGATAATGGTTTGAAATAGGCATTTACAGGAGGTACATTGATCCTTTTGAAATAGGTTTCAAGATCCTTGTGCGTAAATACCTGTCCACTCATTGGATCAATAAAAAATTCGGTTTTATACTGTATGTTTTCGGTATGCCTCGTGAAATCATAATCCTGTTTAAAATAGCCCAGCACAAATTGCCTGGGAATATTGATTGCTCTTACAGGAACATCCAGCATTTCACTAAGGACCAGGTAAATGATGCCGTTAGCAATTGAATTCCCTTTCTTTGATTCGAGCTGTTTATTGATAAGAAATTCTTCAGGCTGCTGGTAATTGACCTCTGTTCCCTTCAGGTTGTAATAATTGTAAAGAATGCTGGTCATTACATTCACCTGTTCAAGAGGAGTGAGGTATGAATTCAATTCAAGCCAGATATTTCTTCTCAGCTTCTCCACTTCCTGGTAAACCTGTGCTGGTGGAAGTTCAGGATACTGGAACCGGCTGACCAGTAATGCGCCGGCAAGAAGATCAGGGTGTGCCGACTTGTTCCACTCTGCAAATTCTTCGGATAGATCCCTGAAATGAAGTTTATGAATGAGCATCTCGATCCTTTCCTGCACATGTTCGTTTACCGTATTCTCCCATAGGTTTTCAAGGTTGGGAATGATTCCCCTTCCAAAATCTATGATACGGGTGGATACAGCGCCGAATACTTCCTCATCAGGATCGTCGATCAATGTAAATAATGCCGATATTTCCTTGTTCTCTTCCATCTTGCTATTGTAATATCGCAACTATGCTGTTAAGGGATATAAAATATTATCCACAGACCTGCATATAGAATATCATTAATACCTATACAGCTGTGCTTAATGGCAGGTGCTGTTCAAGCAGCTTATTCAGTTCCATCCTCTGTTGCGCATTGAGGATTCTTTTGGGTATCACGATGGCGTGAAATGAATTGGTATAAAGGTATATGCAATCACTGGTCTCTGCAATTTTCACAATGGCTTCCCAATCGTAGCGGCTCTCAGAAACCTTATCACGATCGGTAATACCATCGGTAGCGATCACCACCTGCGACTCGTCAAGTATATGCTGGTTCCCGGGGCTTTTTAATACCTGTTGCACCCTATACCGTATGGATCTTTTCACCAGCAATGGTAGCACCAGGAAATAAATTATTCCTACAAGAAAGAATATGACAAGATCGACATACCATTGCCCCTGGTCGCGGGTAAATACATACACCATCGCCACTGCGGCATATAGGAATATGATCCTTCCAAAATACTTTATCCTGTAGGATCTTCTTTCAGGGGCAGACCAGGATGTATAATAATTGAAAGCAAAATACTCTTCCCTTGTAAGGTTGAATTTAAGATCAAGCATATCAGCCTGCTTTCTTCTTACGATAGGTTTTCTTTGGCGGGTTTGCCTTGGCTTCCTCGATCATTTTTTTCACTTCATCGATTTCAAGGTCAGCGGCAGTATCCTGCTTTTCTTTGGGAATCTTGTAATTTCTAAGTCCCTGTTTGATATAAGGACCATACGGTCCTTTTAATACCTGGATCTTTTCTTTTTCAAATACCTTAATAGTACGTTCTTCTTTTGCCGTTCTCTTTTCCACAATAATAGGAGTGGCCTCTTCAAGGGTTATGCTATAAGGATCGAGTTCCTTTCCAAGGGAATAGAATTTTTTATCATGGCTGATATAAGGTCCGAACCGGCCAATATTTACCAGCACATCTGATCCTTCAAACTGGCCAAGCGTACGCGGCAGCTTGAATAATTCCATAGCTTCATCGAAACCAATCGTTTCAATGCTCTGTGTATTCTTCAGTTTGGCAAACCTTGGTTTTTCTTCATCATTCACATCACCGATCTGCACCATTGGTCCATAGCGGCCCATCCTTGCGATCACTTTTTTTCCAGAGTCAGGGTCAATCCCAAGTTCTCTTTCTCCCTTTATTCTTTCTGCATTTTCGATGGTATTGTCTACATCCTTTTTAAATGGATTGTAGAACGCATCGATCATTTTATTCCATTTAAGTTTACCTGCCGCCACTTCATCAAACTCGCCTTCAATGCGCGCGGTAAAACCATAATCCATGATATCATCGAAATACTGCTTAAGGAAGTCTGTTACCA
>JAEWIW010000217.1 GCA_023386855.1 Bacteroidota bacterium
ATCCTGATCACGCTTTTATTCTGGGGGTTGAACGTGGTGGATGCCACTGTTGATGCGCACCTAAGGGATTTTGACGTATCCGATGATCTTAGCCTTCGGGTAAGACCCACGCTGATGAATTATTCCATGACACCGGGTATCAGTTTCGTATTCACAATTGGAAAGCATTCTTCTTCCAATACACCACCACTCTATTGATTTCCTTAGTTTCGCAACTTTATCAACGCTAAAAAAATATTCATGAAGATTGCCCTGCTTGGTTATGGCAAGATGGGAAAAGCCATAGAGGAGATCGCTGTTCAACGCGGTCATGAGATCGTGCTGAAAGTTAACATTGATAACCTGGAAGATAATACAATTGAAAACATACGCAAGGCCGATGTTGCGATAGAATTTACAGGCCCTGGAACCGCGTTTGAAAATGTCCAGAAATGTTTTGATGCAGGAACACCCGTGGTTTGCGGTTCAACTGGCTGGCTGGATAAATTTGATGAAGCCCGTAGCTTATGTACTAAAAAGAACGGTGCTTTACTATACGCAAGTAATTTCAGCATTGGGGTGAACATCTTCTTTGCAGTGAATGAACGGCTGGCCGAACTGATGGCCCAGCAGCCACAATATGATGTATCCATAAAAGAGATCCATCATACCCAGAAACTGGATGCACCAAGTGGTACAGCGATCAGCCTGGCAGAACAGGTTTTGCAGAGAAGTTCCAATAAAAATCAATGGGTAAAAGAAAAAGGCAATCAGCCTGGAGACCTGGTCATTCATAGTGAAAGGACCGACCCTGCCCCCGGTACCCATCATGTAAAATATACTTCCGAAGTGGATGATATCGAGATCATTCATACCGCGCACAGCAGGAAAGGTTTTGCATCAGGTGCAGTGCTGGCCGCGGAATTCCTGGCCGGTAAAAAAGGTGTATTTTCCATGCGTGATGTGCTTGGTATTTAACAAGGTTTACCAGCATATTTATTAACTTCCCCTAAACGGTATTTTATCATGCTTTCCAAAAAAGCACAATATGCCTTCCAGGCCCTTATGCATATGGCCGACAAGCCGCCGGGTGAACCTACCCTGATCGCGGAGATTGCCGAAAAAAGGAGTATTCCCTTAAAGTTCCTGGAGAATATCCTGCTTCAATTAAAAAATGCGGGTATACTGGAAAGTAAGAAAGGAAAAGGAGGTGGCTATTATTTCAGGGTGGATCCCAGGAATGTTCCTTTAGCCAAGATCATCAGGCTAATCGATGGGCCCATTGCAATGCTTCCCTGTGTGAGTCTTTATTTTTATGAAAGATGTAAAAATTGCGATGAGATACGCTGTGGCCTGCATGATACCATGATACTGGTTAGAGATGCTACTTTAAAAATCCTTGAAAATAAAACTGTAGCGGATATTGCCAATATGGATTGGCAAACAGAGGGGAAAGAATATCAATAGGGCATGCTTTCAAAGGCATACCCTAATGATATGTTGATTATAATTTCCTGATCCAGATATTACGGTAACTTACCAGGTCGCCATGATCCTGGAGTATGATGGGCAGGGCTTCCGCATGTGCATCATAGGATGCAATCCCGATATACTGTGTTCCACCCCAGATGCTCGCATTGTTTTGTATCAATACACCATTATGTATAACGGTGATCCGTGCTGCTGATTTCAGGATACCCTGTTCAGTAAACCTTGGTGCAGTAAATATCACATCATAAGTCTGCCATTCTCCGGGCTTCCTGCTTGCATTGGCAAGTGGAACCAGTTGTTTGTAGATGCTTCCTGCCTGGCCATTTGAATAGGTTTTATTATTGTAACTATCGAGCACCTGCAGTTCGTAATTGCTCATCAAAAAGATACCACTGTTGCCTCTACCCTGTCCTTCACCTTTTACTACAGAAGGCGTTCTCCATTCAATATGCAGCTGGCAATCACCAAAAGCATCTTTGGTGGTGATCTCTCCGGAGCCGGGTGTTACCGTCATGGCACCATCTTCCACCTTCCATTTAACCTGGCCACCATCTTTTGCCTTCCATTGGGAAAGGTCTTTTCCATCAAAAAGCACAATCGCATCGGAAGGCGGGTCCATTGCGGTTTTACCGGGGGTCACCACGGGTGCTTCCGGCTTATAGATCTCTGAAAGTTTGGGATCTCCCCCTGCCCTGTTCTGGGCCTGTGTACTTATAGCCAGCATGCATGTACCAGCTACAAGGAAAGCAGAATATAATTTCATGTATTACAGATTTGTAGAAAATAAATATAAACAGAAATCCTAAACCAGTGATCATTCCTTCCAAAAGCAATTCTTGTAACCCTGATTTACAGGTGCAGAAAATGCAAAGAATTATCGCGGCAAATTTCGGTTAACCATGATCGTTAGTCTTCCTGCCTGTCGATAGTAAATCCATGAAATACCTGCAATGGAAGAGTTTGTTTAACGAGTTTATCTACTCTTGCACGCCTCGGCCCTTCAGCACACCATTCTTCCAGGTGCTTTAATGACTCTTCATTTCCTGTTGCGATAATCTCCACAGAACCATCCGAAAGATTCTTCACCCTTCCTGTAAGGTTCAATTCAATGGCCTTCTCTTTTGCCGAAGCTCGAAAGAATACGTGCTGCACTTTTCCGCTGATTATGAACCGGGTTGTTTGCATAAACCTATTTTTTTAGATTGGCAAGCATGTCCTTTACCATCGCAGGCAGATCATATTCATGCTTCCATCCCCAGTCTTTCCTGGCCTGCGAATCATCAATACTTTGTGGCCAGCTGTCGGCAATTTTCTGGCGATAGTCGGGTTCATAACTTACATTAAAACCGGGTACATGCTTTTTGATCTCCCCGGCAATCTCCAGGGGTGAAAAGCTCATGGCGGAAAGGTTATAGGAAGTGCGAACGCCTATCTTTTCTGCAGGTGCTTCCATCAGTTCAATGGTTGCCCGAATAGCATCCGGCATATACATCATGGGCAGGTAGGTATCTTTTTCGAGGAAGCACTGGTAATCTTTCCCGTTCACTGCTTCATGAAATATTTCAATTGCATAATCCGTAGTACCTCCACCGGGTGCCGATTTATAACTGATCAGGCCAGGATAACGGATGCTTCGCACATCCACCCCGTAGCGCTGGAAATAATAGTTGCACCAGAACTCACCGGCAAACTTGCTGATGCCATATACAGTTGTGGGCTCAATGATGGTTTGTTGCGGACTAAGTTGCTTTGGGGAAGTGGGACCAAATACAGCAATACTGCTTGGCCAGTAAACCTTATGAAGTTTTTCTTCACGGGCAATATCCAGTACATTCAATAATGACTGCATATTGAGGTTCCAGGCCAGGTTGGGATTCTTTTCTCCTGTTGCTGATAACATGGCTGCCAGGAGATAAACCTGGGTAATGTTCTGGCGGATAACCTGGACATGAAGCATTTCCTTGTTCATAACATCCAGCGAAACATAGGGGCCGGTACCTTTAAGCAAATCGTTTTCTTCCCTGAGGTCGGATGCAATTACATTGGCGTTTCCATATAAAGCTCTTAGGGCAAGCGTTAGTTCAACTCCAATTTGTCCTGATGCTCCTATCACCAGGATTTTTTCTTTAGTTGTATTCATTCTTAGCGGTTAAATTCTCTGCTTTGATTGCGCAAACCTAATTAAATCTTGATCAAAAAGATTAGCCCTGCCAATGAGGGGCATAATTTACCTTTGCTGCATGGAAAAATTTTTATCCGACCTCTTTACAGGTCAATCATATGATGAAAAAAACTTCTTCCTGATCGCAGGCCCCTGCGTGGTCGAAAGCGAACCCCTGGTGATGCAGGTGGCAGAAGAAGTTGCTGGAATATGTAAACGCCTGGGCATTCCCTATGTATTTAAGGCTTCTTACCGCAAGGCCAACCGCACCAGCGCCAATTCTTTTACTGGCATCGGCGATGAATCGGCCCTTGAACTGGTAAAAAAAACCGGGGAACGGTTTGGACTTCCTACTACCTCCGATATACATGCTCATGATGAAGCAGCCCCGGCAGCCAAATATGTTGATATTCTCCAGATCCCTGCATTTTTATGCCGGCAGACCGACCTGCTGGTTGCAGCAGCCGAAACAGGAAAAGTGGTGAACATAAAAAAAGGACAGTTCCTGAGTGGAGAGTCGATGAAGTTCGCGGTAGAAAAAGTAAGGAATGCAGGAAACCAAAAAATTATCCTTACGGAAAGAGGAACCACTTTCGGGTACCAGGACCTGGTGGTTGACTTCCGGAATATACCCATTATGAAAAGTCTTGGTGTTCCTGTGGTGATGGACTGTACTCATAGCCTCCAGCAACCCAACCAGGCATCCGGGGTTACAGGTGGTAATCCTCAACTGATCGAGACAATGGCAAAAGCTGCTATTGCCTGTGGAGCCGATGGACTTTTCATTGAAACCCATCCAAATCCCAGGGAAGCGAAAAGTGATGGTGCAAATATGCTTAACCTGGCGCTTCTCGAGGCTCTCCTGAAGCAATTGTTACTGGTCAGGAAGGCCGTTATTTAATATTTTTCTTTAAGTAATAGAGCCATTTAATCAATAAAATCAAAAAACATTCATATAAAGCTGTAAATCAATTGATTTGCAGCTTTTTTTTATTCATTTCACTTCAAATGATCATTTTTATAAAAATGTGAACTAAAAATTGAATTAATGTTTGAATATGGTGGAACCAATTTAATTGTAGTGTTCTAATTATAAATTATATACGAATGTTTATTCCATTAACAATTTAATATTTTTTATTCGAAAGACAGCAATCAGGAAAATGTTCCACGGCATCCTGACAGCTTGTCGGAAGCCTGTATGATTGAAAATTTTATCCCCTGACTTAAAGGAAATAGTCAATTGGAATTTACCTGTGTCTTCATTCAAATCTTATGCTTGCTGCCTTGAAACAGTAATTCTCTCCCATACTTAAATCGTTCATTACGTGAAATACTTTTATTAAACTGGTACTATAAACTTAAACAACAGGTTATCAAAGAATTATACTTAAATCAAAATAGAAAGTAAATATAAAACTTCAAATTTTCAAGTCATTTAAACGAAATCCAGGTTCCAATACCTGGCAACTATCTCTCTTCTTGTTATGGAAAGTTTGGGGCATAAAAAAAGAAGCCCAGGGGGCTTCTTTAAAAAAATTAAGTGAGATATTATTGGAGGCGAACAGTATCTAGCCGGGTAATTTGTGCCTGGGAAACGGTTATATCCTTTAATGCCGTTGATTTAAAAACCGTATCGTTAGGAACAATAGCCAGGGAATAGTCCCCCGGCTTAAGGGCTTTCAGGAGAAAATTTCCCTGGGTATTCGTGGCGGTTCCGGCTACCGTGTCGGCACCCTGGATAGCGTAAATATGGGTTTGGATATTAGCGGGAACCACTACTCCACTAATGGACCCGCCAGCGGCCTGGAGGGTGGTTCTTATTACCGGCTTCAGGATGAATTGCCCATTGCCTGTGGTTGTAATAGATCTTCCGGCATCAAAATCGAGCAGCAGCACATAGCTAAGTCCATCATTAAATTCTTCCTGGATATTCAGTTTTAACCCTGATTGCTGGGCACTGGGTGTTTTTAAATCGTACACCTGCCCATCTTTTTCAAGGGTATTATTGTTACCCAGGACCAGCCTTATCTGGTGAATTTTACCCGAAGGGATCATGGCATCGGCCAATAAAGTGTCTTTGTCATTGACCAGGTCGAGAAGGTTATATATTCCTGCCCTCACCCCTGGAAGTGTTTTCCAGCCGGTCAGTGAATCGCCTTCGAGGTTAATATGGATTTCCCTGACATCGATATTGACCTTGTCAAATTCTGCAGGGTCATCCGTTAGCCTGATTTGTAATCTTGCGCTGCCAGCAGCGGGGGAATTATTGGTATTGCAGGAGAGCATACCAAAAGACAGCAATGCTGCCGAAAGGCAATAGCCGATCATTTTCATAAAAGGTACATTTGATTAATACCTTTATGAAAGAAAATTTCGTACCAAAAACAACAGTAGCAACTTCTTATCAGCTATAACGCAAAGGATTGCGTTTAAAACGCAGCATATCCCTTTTAAGATTCATCCAGAATGCTATGGTCAGGTAAATGACCAGTGGAGAACCCATGGTCAGGAAAGATACATATACAAAACAGGTGCGGATACGGCTGGTGGAGATGCCCATTCTTTCACCAATGGCGCTGCATACTCCAAAAAGATGCCACTCAATGAATGATTTGAATCGGTTCATAACGCGAAAATAGAAAAAATAAGGTAAACCCATTATCCTTATCTATACACTTAAATTCATTTTTAGGTAAATTTGCAGCAATTTTCGGGGCAGTGCTATAATTTTCGTGCGTTTTTAATCAAATAAAAAAAATACTTAGGATGGTTTTTGATCTGGACTTAATCAAAAAGGTTTATGCTGAGATGCCGGCAAAGGTTGAAAAAGCCCGCCAGCTGTTGGGCAGACCTTTGACGCTCGCTGATAAAATACTTTATTCGCACCTGTTTCAGGATACTAATACAGCTTATACAAGAGGTAAAGATTACGTGGACTTTGCACCCGACCGCGTTGCGATGCAGGATGCTACAGCCCAAATGGCTTTATTGCAATTCATGACCTGCGGTCGAGCCCAGGTAGCGGTTCCTTCCTCTGTTCACTGCGATCACCTTATCCAGGCTAAATCAGGTGCGGATGTGGATCTGAAGAACGCGATTGAAACCAATAAAGAAGTATACGACTTCCTGGCTTCCATTTCCAATAAATATGGTATCGGTTTCTGGAAGCCAGGTGCGGGAATCATTCACCAGGTAGTACTGGAAAACTATGCCTTCCCCGGAGGTATGATGATCGGTACCGATAGTCATACACCCAACGCAGGTGGCCTTGGAATGGTTGCCATTGGTGTGGGTGGTGCAGACGCTGTGGATGTGATGGCTGGTCTTGCCTGGGAACTTAAGATGCCAAAGCTTATTGGGATCAAGCTTACCGGTAAACTTAATGGCTGGACAAGCGCAAAAGATGTTATATTAAAAGTAGCGGGTATCCTTACCGTTAAAGGTGGAACCGGTGCAATTGTTGAATACTTTGGGGAAGGTGCAGATTCATTAAGTGCAACCGGTAAAGCAACCATTTGTAATATGGGAGCCGAGATCGGTGCCACCTGTTCTATTTTCGCCTACGACCAGAAGATGGAAGAATACCTGAAAGTTACCGGTCGTTCAGAAGTGGCTGAACTGGCCAACAATGTTCGTTCATTCCTTCGTCCCGATGACGAAGTTTACCAGGATCCTGCAAAATATTATGACCAGCTGATCGAGATCAATCTCAGCGAATTGGAACCTCATATCAATGGTCCTTTCACCCCCGACCTTGCATGGCCCATCAGCAAATTCGCTGAAGCAGTTAAGGTTAACAACTGGCCTGCAAAGCTGGAAGTGGCACTGATCGGCTCCTGTACCAATTCTTCATATGAAGATATTACCCGTTCAGTTTCTGTTGCCCAGCAGGCGATTGATAAAAACCTGCGTACACGTGCTGAATTCACTATTACTCCCGGAAGTGAGCTGGTTCGTTCTACTATTGAAAAGGATGGCTACCTGGCTACTTTCGATAAAATAGGCGGCGTAGTATTGGCCAATGCCTGCGGTCCCTGTATTGGTCAATGGGCAAGGCATATCGATGACCCAAACCGCAAAAATTCAATCATCACCTCTTTCAACAGGAACTTCGCTAAAAGAAATGACGGCCTGGCATCTACGCATGCATTCGTGGCTTCACCGGAAGTAGTTACCGCATTTGCCATTGCCGGGGACCTTACTTTTAACCCACTGACCGATAAACTGAAGAATGAACAGGGTATCGAGGTGAAGCTGGATGAACCACAGGGTATTGAATTACCTCCTAAAGGATTCTCTGCTGAAGATACCGGTTACCAGGCGCCTGCAGCTGACGGATCAGGAGTTCAGGTTGCTGTAAGTCCTGATTCAAACCGTCTCCAGTTACTTGAACCTTTTGCTGCATGGGAAGGTGTAGATCTTAAAGGACTTCGACTGCTGATCAAGGCTAAAGGAAAATGTACTACTGACCATATCTCCATGGCGGGTCCATGGCTGAAATTCCGTGGTCACCTGGATAATATTTCCAATAACATGCTGATCGGCGCGATCAATTTCTTTAATGATAAATCGGATTCTGTAAAAAACCAGCTTACCGGTGATTATGGAAGCGTTCCTGCTACGCAACGTGCTTACAAAGCAGCAGGCATCGGATCTGTCGTGGTGGGTGACGAGAATTATGGAGAAGGATCATCAAGGGAACATGCTGCGATGGAACCAAGGCATCTTGGTGTTCGTGCTATCGTAGTAAGAAGCTTTGCAAGGATTCATGAAACTAACCTGAAAAAGCAGGGAATGCTCGCATTGACCTTTGCCAACAGGGAGGATTATGAAAAAGTGCTGGAAAATGATACCATCGATATTATCGGCCTTAAAGAATTCGCTCCCGGCAAGCCGCTGACCATGGTTCTTCATCATGAAGACGGTTCATCCGACGAAGTGGTACTGAACCATACTTACAACGAAAGCCAGATCGAATGGTTTAAAGCTGGTGGTGCATTGAACGTGATCCGCAGCCAGGCAGCTAAAGCGGTGAATGCTTAATCAATTTTATCAGTATAATATTAAGGGAGGCTTCGGCCTCCCTTTTTTATGCGATCCATCCAAAATTTTCAATGACACTTTTCTTCCTTAAAAAAATGATTTCAATTTTAAAACTCTTCCAGGTATAATTTCAACTGCTCATCCAGGCGTTCAGGATCAAATTCCTCGTTAAAATAAACTCCACTATAATCTTCCAGTAGTTCTACATCTTCCTTTCCCTCTTCAAATGCCCCCGCTATACCCAGGTAAGATGTTTGGGTTTCACCATCTGAATAGGAAACCTTATAGAGATACAGCTCACCATTCTTTTCCCCAATACTTACCTTTTTCTTTACTACCGGGGTAATGGAAACGGGTTCTTCATCATCTGATGCAGCACTGTAAACATAAGCATCTGCGAAATAAGATTGCCTTTTCCTTGAAGAAGGAAACAATGAATCCAAACCGGATGACTTCAATTCATTATAAAAAGAAATCATCACTATACTGTCGGCAGCCAGCTTTTCAATTAATCCAGGATCAGGCCTTTCGCCAGCCTTCAAAAGATCAATAACCACTCTTTTTTGCAGGTAGGGCGACAACACCTGCTGCATGTTTTTTAGCTGTTTAATCGATCCGCTTGTATGCAATTTTGATAAAAGCGTAACGAGTGAATAGGTATTATAATCAAACATTGAATCAGGATGAACCAGTGCAGGCATCATTCCCTGTGCAACAGAAATAAAACCAGGTTCATATTTCATCGCCGTGTTAATGTTCAATTTACCCTCTTCCAATAGTCGCAAATACAGGTCGGCAATAAATGGTCCATGATACTGATTTCCTGCAAGCCCTGATAGGCGTTCTATTTCCTGGCTTGTCCATTGAAGACTGTCGCAAAACGTTCTTCGTGCAGCATAATTTAGCGACTCCTTTACAGGGTCTTTTGATAACAATGTTACAATTGATTGCAGTGCTTCCCTGCTATGCATTGCGGCCAGTACATCAATGATCATTAACCGGAAGGAAGTGGAATCTTTAAACCGCTCATATTGCTGCAGGAGAAAGCGGATGGTTGAAGCTGACTTTAATAATGATAATTTTTTCCCGATACTTTCATTCACTTCAAGAGCTCCTTCATATGGAGTAAGGGGAGTATAATGAACAAGGAAAGCTTTATGCAGGTCACCAAGGTCCTTTGAGGTAAAACCGGCCTGGCTTATTGCCTGGGTTGCAGCCTTTCTTGTATCTTCATCCTTACTGGAAAGGTCTTTTATGAGCTGTTTTGATTTCGACGCTGTAATATTAAAGGGATCCTCTTTGTAAAGGGGATGAAAACTATTAAAAAACTTTTCAGCAACTTCATTATGCAAATCATCGGCAGGAACTGAAACATATAGAGTATACACCACTTTACCATGAACCAGCACCCTTGACCTTTCATAGGTACCTGTTCGTCCTAACCTGACAATAAACTCCTGTCCTTTTGCTTCGCCATTCTTAACCGTTTGAATGGAAACCAGGCTATCAGCTTCTTCTACAAATTGATCCTTCTTTTCTTTCCAGAAATCTTTTAAAGGCTTCCAGTAATATTGATCAAGGGTATCAATTACAATTGAATAGGATGTACCACTCACCGAATCATAACTTATCCAATTCATGCGGCCGGGAGTTGGCGTTGACTGTAATGCAGAGAAAGGCGCCGAACTTAAGGCACTAAACGATTTAGCCGGATCTGTATATGTAGAAAATTCCTGACTTGTTTGCGGAATTAATTCAAATGAATCAAACATATTTTTTCCTGGACCGGAAGAATAATAAGCGGGTTCTCCAATGGACATGAGGATGATATTCCTGTTACCCCTGATGGTGGTATAGATCCTCAGGGATAAATTATCTTCATTCACAGAATCTCCAGAAATGAAAAAGGCTGGTCTTCTATGTAACAGTGTATCCTTTTTCACCAGGTTACGATAAGTAGATGCCATATTATTGAACAGGTCATGGTACATCGTTGAATCATTAATAATATACTGCCCAGGCCTGGGCGTTTTTACGATCAGGAAATTGTAACCTCCATTCTGCACATCTACCGAGGTATAGGTTTTTACCTGCCAAATTTCACTTGAATCTTCTTTGCTGTATTTAGCGTTGTATTCCCAGGGACTTGATCCAATTACTTTTACTCCTATAATGGAATCAATGAATGGATGGAAAATATCTTCGACTTTAGCCTTTTGTTTAATCAGGAAAGAATTAAAAAACCTGTCGGCATCCTTTCCATAAATATTTGTTTTATTCAGAGAATATAAGCCGGCTATGTAAAGAACCTTTTCCTTCATATATACCTGCAGTCGCATCATGCCCTTATCCACCTGCTGAACATATTCCCTTCCATGAACCTCATCCCTATCCATCACTTTAACCTTACTGGAGTGTTTCCCCTTTAAAAAATTTGTTGCCACCTGTTGAAAAAGGCTATCATAATTATTCACTGTACTTGCATGCACTACAGCCATAGTATAATAACCCGAAAGGTTGAAAAGATCCATAAAGAACTTCATATGCATCAATCCCATTGGCCTTATATCGGTCGGCATTCCAGGCATGGAAACTTTATACAGGTTTTGCGCATCTTCCACCTGCACCCATGGAACATCAATTTCCTTATACTTGTAATTCCTTGCGTCGGTCCTGCTTTTGGAATACACAGGTTGTACGTCAAAACCCCGTTTCCTTAGCAGCTCAATCACTCCATCATTGCCCGGAAGATGCGCTGCACCAACAGCAAAGAACATGGAACGTAAAGCCGACAGGCTATCCATACGCATAGCCATTTTATGGTTTCTCCTGATCAGCACTATGTCTTTTTTCTCACCATAATTTGCTGAACTCATTTTTTCTATAGCCGTAATATCTTCGCTGAGATAACTTTGGATCATGCGGTTCAGTGCAGTTTTCGCCTGTTTGTCACCAGCATCCTCCGCCATCATATTGTCAATATCCGTGGCATCAACAAGGTCTTCTGATAATGATGCCTGGTCAGCAATGTCTTCAATTCCTCCAAGCCATTTACCC
>JAEWIW010000228.1 GCA_023386855.1 Bacteroidota bacterium
CACCAGGGCAATACCATTCATTTTCACTCGCCAAGAAGTGGCCCCCTTGATGTTACCCGCAAGGAAGATCTTCTATCACTCAACTTTCCTGCCGATACACTTGAAAAAGTTGAACCACTCGATGAAATGTTAACTGGTTTTGATATTGCTCCACAGGAAGCTTATAAGGGTCGCACCGATTACCTGTTGCTCTTTGGCAATGAAGAAGAGATCATGAATTTAAAACCGGACATGTCGATCATTGCCCAACTGAATGCTAGAGGAGTGATCGTTACCGCCAAAGGAAAGGATGTAGATTTTGTATCAAGGTTCTTTGCACCACAGAGCGGCGTGAATGAAGACCCGGTAACAGGTTCGGCACATACCTCGCTCACTCCTTTCTGGTCGGCCATCCTGGGCAAAAAAGAACTAACTGCGAAACAGTTGTCACCGCGCGGCGGAACGCTGTACTGCAGGGATCTTGGAACAAGAGTGGAGATCAGCGGTAAAGCAAGGCCCTACCTGGCAGGTGAGATCACCATAGATTAATTATTTCAAATTTCCTTCCATGTCGGTTCAGCAATCATACAATTTATGGGCATCTCAGTATGATGACAATGAAAATAAAACAAGGGATCTTGAAGCAAGGGTACTAAGGGAAACACTGGCAACTATTGGATTCAATAAATGCCTTGAAATAGGATGTGGAACCGGGAAAAATACAATATGGCTTGCACAAAAAGCCAACAAAGTTCTTGCTATAGATCTTTCAGAAGAAATGCTTGCAAAGGCAAAAGAAAAGATACCATCTCCAACTGTTGAATTCCAACAGGCAGATATCATGATGCCCTGGGCATTCACGCAGGATGTATTTGATTTAGTTGTTTTCAGCCTTGTGCTGGAACATATTGAACAATTAAACCCGGTGCTAAAAAACGCATCCACTAAACTTACCCCCAATGGTTATGTTTATATAGCTGAACTACATCCATTCAAACAATATTCCGGTTCAAAAGCAAGGTTTGACACAGCCGACGGCCAGCATGTGGTGGATTGTTTTGTTCACCATGTTTCTGACTTTATGCATGCTGCCATGAATGCTGGCTTAATGCTTGTAATGCTCGATGAGTACTTTGATCATGATGACCGCAAACAGCCTCCCAGGATACTAAGGATGTTGTTTAAAAAAATGGAATAAAAAGAAATCTGTACTAACTTGTTCATCCATTAAAACTATTAACATGGCAATCGTTGAACTTCTTCAGAAAGAATTTGACCAGGAAGCAGAGATCACCCGCAAGATGCTGGAAAGGGTGCCCAATGATCATTACGACTGGAAACCCCATGAGAAGAGTATGACCATGAAGCAACTGGTTACCCATATAGCGGAACTCCCTGCATGGGTTACTATGGCTTTAACTACAAGCGAGCTGGATTTTGCCGCTGCTCCTTATAATCCCGAGAACATCACCAATACTGCAGACCTGATGAACTTATTTGAACGTTCCGTTCAATCGGGAAGGGCATCACTGGCAAAAGCAACTGATGATGACTTGTGGCCAACATGGGCATTGCGCACCGGAACGCAGATCCATTTCGTGATCACCAAGTATGAAGTGATCAGGCATGCCATTGCACAAACCATTCACCACCGTGCTCAATTAGGAGTTTATTTAAGGTTGCTGAATGTTCCTATTCCCGGTACTTACGGTCCTTCTGCCGATGAACAGGGATTCTAAAAACATCATGGATATAAAATCAAAAAAGGCCTTATTACAGGCCTTTTTTTGACAGGATATTGAAAAATATATGGATGCCAGTTTTGCTTTAAATGATGCTTTTGATTATTGGCACTTTATCCAGGTTTGGTTTCTTTAATAACGTCCATCTTTTTTATCCATTGAACGACCGATACCATACCCCACACCGGCACCTACTGCACCACCAATAGCGGCACCTACAGCACGGTTTCTTTTATTTACCACCGCACCAATTACAGCACCGCTACCTGCACCAATTGCGGCTCCCTTGGCAGCTTTACTCCAGCCTTTCTTTTCCGGCTGTGCCTGTGGTTCAGCAACACCTGTATTGTTATCGGAGCCAGGATAATCGGCAGTGGATGATCGCTGGCTAACAGTACTGCTTTCATTGCTCCTTGAAGAGGCCTGCCGAACAGGATAATGTGCAACAGTTTTCTTTTCCACTCCTGCTGCATATGCCGCGGCATTGGCTTCGTGGTAAGCAGCAAGATCATTGTTACGCTTCCACTCCTGGAAGGCTTTATAATCGGCCAGTCCCGCGGTATCTTTCAACACCACTACAGGTGTTCCGGGTAAACTTTCCATGCCGATTGGTTTAGGCTGACTTCCACAGGAAGCCATGATTGCGGTAAATCCGAGAATAGGTAAAAATTGTTTCATAGTTCGAAATTTTAAAATGATGTAATTACCCTTCATTAGAGAAAAGGATGCCAAAATCGTTTTTATTTTAAAAGGAATTCTTAAAACGGCCGGGCAAACCTTAAAAGGGTCAATTGAACGACTTACCCAGGTTAATAGTACCACTTAAACGGCCTGCTCGAATAATAGGATTGCCTAATACAACCCCAGGGAAAAAATAAATTATCCCCGCGCTTTTTTTTAAATTCATTTAACAAACTTTCACATGATCAACAAACGATTGCTGCTGGCCCTGGCGGGACTATTCTCCCTGGCTGCTCTCTTTATTGCTTTTAATAATAATGGCATTAATTACAAACCTTCTTTTAAACTGATCCCTTCGGAGAAATTTTATTTTAATTCTTTCGTCGATTGTAATATGGCAGAAGCATGGATCGGCGATACTTTCCGGATCTTTCCCGGCAAATATGGCGAGGATCCTTTATGGGGTGATGCCAATGATTTAAAATTCGCTGATGGAAAAAATGCCGACGAGGCATTCCTGACTGCAAGAGAAAATTTTCAAACGCCGCAAATGCCGCCCAATGCACCACGTGGCGTTGCAGGTTTACATGGTGCGGTATGGTTTGAAACGGTTTACCAGGAACCCTCCGACGCATCGGGCAAAACATTGTATGCCGTATATCATAACGAGAACTATCCTCAAACACTTCCCTATGATGCTGCAACAGGTCATGGTTATAAAAATGAATTATGGCCCGAAGGATTAACAGGCCCTGAAAGTCCTGCTGCAGTATGCAGGATCGGTATCATGAAATCAACCGATGGTGGAAGAAGCTGGGAGAACAAGGGAATCTTTTTGGAAGATCACCAGCCCCGACTGATCCTTAAACCACATAATGATTCCAAAACATTTGCAGGTGGTGTTGGAGATCCTTCGGCGGTAAGAAGCGGCGATTACCTTTACCTCTTTTATGGTGAATATGGATACCCTGGAACCTATGATGAAAGCAATTATGATCCTA
>JAEWIW010000233.1 GCA_023386855.1 Bacteroidota bacterium
TCGTAAACAATCATAACATGAACCTAGGATATTTTAATTACCCGCTTCCAACAAATGAAACTGTACTGGGTTATGCGCCCGGTTCCAGGGAAAGGGATCAACTTCAACAAACGCTGAAGGAGCTTAAATCGCAGCAACAGGATATACCCATGTATATCGGTTCGGAGGAAGTAAGAACAGGTAAAAAAGTAGCTATTCATCCTCCACATGAAAGAGCACATGTGCTTGGTTATTTTCATGCCGGTGATGAATCGCATGTTCACCAGGCCATTGATGCAGCGCTTGCAGCAAGGGAATCCTGGTCTGAAATGAGCTGGGAAAACAGGGCTGCCATCTTCCTGAAGGCAGCAGACCTGATCTCTACAAAATACCGTTCCTTTATGAACGGAACCACCATGCTGGGTCAAAGTAAAAATGCCTACCAGGCCGAGATCGACAGCGCATGTGAACTGATCGATTTCCTTCGTTTCAATGTTCATTTTCTTAGTGAAATATACAGGCAGCAGCCCATCAGCTCGCCGGGCATGCATAACCGCATGGAATACCGCCCTCTTGAAGGGTTCGTTCTCGCGGTAACTCCATTCAACTTTACCGCGATTGGTGGAAACCTTCCCACTTCTGCCGCCATGTGCGGTAATGTAGTGGTATGGAAACCTGCCAATACACAGGTATATTCTGCCCAGATGTTCATGCGCATACTCAAGGAAGCCGGACTTCCTGATGGGGTGATCAACCTGGTGTATGTTGATGGTCCAACCATCGGCAAAGTTTGTTTTGCACACCGTGATTTCGCAGGTGTTCATTTCACCGGCTCCACTGGCGTTTTCAACCAGATGTGGAAGACGATTGGCGAGAATATACCCCGCTATAAATCCTATCCACGTATTGTTGGAGAAACAGGTGGAAAGGATTTTGTTATTGCCCATGCTTCAGCCAATGCCGATGAAGTGGCCACCGCATTATTAAGGGGTGCATTTGAATTCCAGGGCCAGAAATGTTCCGCAGCATCAAGAGCTTATATTCCTTCAAATCTTGCAGGAGAGATCCGTAAAAAACTCGTTGAAGGAATACAGTCATTCAAAATGGGATCGGTAGAAAACTTTGGAAACTTCATCAACGCGGTGATCGATGAAAAAAGTTTCGACAAGATCTGCTCTTATATTGAATCGGCACGAAACACTGACCAGGCTTCGATCCTGGCAGGAGGGGAGTGCAATAAATCGGAAGGATATTTCATCCAGCCCACTGTAATTGAAGCCAGGGATCCTTCTTATGTTACCATGTGTGAAGAGATCTTCGGACCAGTTCTTACCATTTATGAATACCCCGCCGACCAGTTCGAACAAACACTGGAATTGCTTGATAATACATCGCCCTATGCGCTTACGGGTTCCATCATGAGCAAGGACAGGGCGGCAATAAAACTGGCCACAAGGAAGCTGAGGAATGCAGCTGGTAATTTTTACATCAATGATAAACCAACCGGTGCCGTGGTAGGACAACAACCTTTCGGTGGTGCAAGAGCTTCGGGAACCAACGATAAAGCAGGATCCATTCTGAACCTTTACCGCTGGCTCAGTGCAAGAACCATCAAGGAAACCTTCAATCCACCTACGGATTACCGCTATCCTTTTCTTGCAGAATAATGCTTAATTTACTTCATGAATATGGCCGGACCCGTTCCGGCCTTTGTTTATTCACCTAAAACCAATCAACAGTCTATCTTCTTCATTATCAGTGGCACAATTTTTTATCATGTATTATTCAAATCAAATTAATTGGTATGAAAAGATTAATTCCAATGTTACTTGCTGTTTGCATCTATACAGGTGCGAACGCTCAATCCACACATGTTCAGTTCGGCGTAAAAGGCGGACTAAATTTCGCAAACGTACATACTGAAGATTCTGAGGATGCCCTCGATAACCTGACTTCCTTTCACCTCGGTGCACTGGCGCATATTCATATGACCGATCGCTTTGCACTGCAGCCTGAGCTATTCTATTCAGGCCAGGGTGCAAAAGAAGGAGATTATAAAATGAAGCTTGGATATCTTAACCTGCCTGTACTTGGACAGGTTATGTTTGGAGAAGGATTTCGTATCCAGACCGGTCCGCAGATCGGTTACCTGATGAGTGCAAAGGCAGATGATGAAGATGTAAAAGATCAGTTCAACAAGATGGACTTCAGCTGGGTGTTTGGTGCAAGCTACCTTACTTCTTTAGGATTAGGTATTGATGCACGCTATAACCTTGGTTTAAGCAACATCAATGAATCTGATGCTTACAAGGTAAAGAACAGGGTATTTTCTGTTGGATTATTTTACCAGTTCGCAGGCAAATAATTTGATCTTCTTAAAAAAAGGCTGTCCAACCAGGGCAGCCTTTTTTATTAGTGTTAATTGTTTATCCCATATATAGGTGAACACTTAGACGGGCGAATAACCACTCATCCATAATACTAAAAAATATTTACGCATTTGCTTGAATACTAATTGTTTCCCCTCTAGATTTGCGGCCATAAACATCTAAACCATGAAGAAAATTTTTATCTTTTTTGTTTGCCTGGCAGCAGTATCTGCAGCAAACGCGCAGTTATCTTTCGGCGGAAAAGCCGGTGTTAACCTTTCTACTTTATCGGGTAGCGATGTAGAAGACGCTAAAATGAAAGTAGGTTTTCATGTAGGCGGTCTTGTACAGGTTCCCATCACTGAATCATTCATCTTCCAACCTGAATTGGTTTTCTCTACCCAGGGTGCAAAGTTTGAAGAAACTTATATGGATGAAACCTATGAGTACAAAATGAACACCAGCTATATTAATGTTCCTTTATTGGCTAAATACCAGACTGGTTCAGGTTTCTTTGCAGAAACCGGTCCCCAGTTCGGTTTGCTGATGTCTGCAAAGGCAAAAGGTGAAGGAGAAAGCACCGACATTAAAGAATATTACAAGAAGCTTGATTTTGCATGGGCTATTGGTGCAGGTTTTAAAATGCAGAATAACCTCGGAATCGATGTAAGGTACAACCTTGGATTGAGCAAACTTCCTGATGAAGGAGATGAGAAAGTAAAGAACAGCGTTTTCCAGGTAGGCGTTTTTTATGTGATCGGTTCCAAGTAATTTTATTAATTGAATTTTTGAAAGGGTTGCTATTCAGCAGCCCTTTTTTAATTTTATACTTTTTATTAATTCAGT
>JAEWIW010000241.1 GCA_023386855.1 Bacteroidota bacterium
AATCTCAAACTGACAAAACATAAAAAGGGTGGACCAGTAGTGATCAGGTCGAGGTTCTTTGCGGCCATCCAGACAGGAAGTGGTGTATTGTGGGATTTTACGGAAAGCACCAACGAAAAAGGAGAAAAAGGCATTTTCCATTTACTAGATGTTCCCGATTTTACTACAGACGCTGATTTTACCAAATCGGTTTCCACCAGCCGGGTCCTCAAATTTACCCAGCATTATAAGGATATAAAGCTATGTATTCTTGAAATGGAGGATTTTGATTTTGAGCATGAGAAACCGGGAAAAAGCATTTTTGGCGAAGAGTTGTTGGATAATAGAAAATACAGGTTGGTATATTACCAAGAATTAACGTCTGACTTAGCAGAAGTGTAGAAATATAATTCAGATGTACCGCTTCGTTGCACTTCTCGAAATCATATTAGATCATGAGATGGAAATCTTCTTTTTATTAGCATAGCACACTTCAGGGTCACGGATCACTAAAAGAATACGGCAATATTTGAATTTTGTTTTTCTTATAAAAAATTCCTGTACTAATTATTATAAACCTTAAAAAAACAAATTATGTCAGATCGTCCATTAACTGAACCAATAGACCCCTTTCCTTCTCCTGTATTATGCCCAACAGATAAGGAGGGTGAAAATATCAACGGTGCTCGCTTTGGGTGTTCCCGCAATGGTCTTAAAACATGGCATGGTGGTCTCGATCTTAAAGCCGAAGAAGGCACTCCATTTAAAGCCGTTTACGGAGGCAAAGTTCCAAAAGGCGGAATAAGAAAAATTGATGAAAGTAGTGCAGATTACAAAAAGGGCGTCGGTCAGTTTGTGATCGTTCGTTCAAAAGACTTTTCAATTAAATATTGCCACCTTCAGAGTATCGATGTAAAAGAGGGCGATAAGATAGAGGTCGGACAGGTACTGGGCAAAACTGGCAAATCCGGCAATGCATACACCGTTCCCTTTAAGCACCTCCATATTGAGCTTTCAACTGATCATTTTGTTAGCATGAAAAATTATGTCGACCCTGAACCCTATCTGGCTACATCTTATGGTGATAATCCCAATAGTCCCAACCACGCGGATTGTAAAGGGTTTTCGCCCGAGGAATTGGATTTTGTAAGAATAGAAGAACAATAAAGATTGATAATAGCTTTAACACTTAGTTGTAACGATATAAAGTGCCTCTGTTAACTTGGAGTCTTTATTTAATCGATCTTTTCTGGTCTGTTATTTAGGGTAGTCTCGTGTCCCGATTATGTGCCACGTTATGGCAAAACCTTATATTTGTGTCGCCAGTTGTTTATAGTTCGTTGAAAGAAGTTTGCAGTGCGTAATTAGAGCGGGCATCAAATTTGGGAAAGCCTATTTACTTAATTTTCAATTCAAGATATCAGATTTGTGTTCTCCCAGCGGGATCACAGGAAAGGGACAAAGTGAAAAGATTTCATTTTGTCCCTTTTGTTTTTACTTCAACCCAGTTTTAAAATTTTTGTCTACTAGATTAAAACCGGGTTTTCTTTTTTTAATGCATCCTTTTTTTTATTGAACATTTCATCCAGCACATTATACCTGAAATCGAAAATTTTTTCCAGTTTCTTTTTAACAAGCAGGGCATGGGCGATCCTGCCCAAGATGCCAAAGGGTAATGCATAATCAACGGTATCTTTCATCAGTACTCCATTTTCATTTGGAATGAACTCATGGTAATGATTCCATAGCTTATATGGTCCTCTTTCCTGGAAGTCAGTGAAACTTTTTTGATGGTCAACCGATGTGATACGCGTTCTCCATTTTAAGGGAATGCCAAATAAGGGTGATACCGTGTAATTGATTTCCATTCCTGGATAAATAGGTCCTTCCTTCATTTCTGTCAAAACTGTAAATCCCATATCCCCTGGAGTAATCTGCGAAAGGTTATGCGGGTTACAAAAAAAACTCCATGCTGTATCGATATCACATTGTAATTGCTGCTCCCTGTATAAACGGAAATTCATTGTTCTTCTTTTTATGTTTAATTCGCCTCATGCCCTGCTTTGCTGGCTGGTTTTTCAAATAGAATCTTATTAATAAAAAAACATTTCCGAATAAAGTTCGGGAAAATTTGTGCTATGGAAGCAGTACCTGGTCTATAACATGTACTACACCATTAGTGGCCATAATATTTACCGCCAGTATATTGGCAGCACTTGTATTGCTATTGCCTTTCACTGTTGCATTGCTTCCAATCTCTACTCCGAATGCTTCTCCATTGACAGTACTCAAACTTTGTCCGTTCATAAGATCAGAAGAGAAAGCTCTTGAATCCAGTACATGGTAAGTAAGAATGGAGGCAAGGGTATTCGGATCAGCGGATTCAATGGATGCAATAGTTGGAAACCCTGCATCAATAAAGGCCTGGTTGGTTGGCGCAAATACGGTAAATGGTCCGTCAGAGGTTAATACGGCTGCAACATTTGTGTTTCCCTGGCTTGCTCTTAAAACAGCAGCTACCAGGTAAGAAAATTCATCGTTCGACTGTGCTACTTCTACGATGTTGCCCATTGGCGGCATCAATACATGTTCAATCGAATGAATAACCCCGTTATCCGCAGCAATATCTGCCGTTTTAACTTTCCATCCATTTACAAAAACACCATTATTGTTTTTGGTAACATAAACGGTTTCTCCACCTGAAGTAGTTACTGCTGCATTAGGACCTGCAGGTACATTGGCTGCCATCACTTTCGAGCCCAGGGTATGGTAAAGAAGGATATCTTTAAGCTGGTCGGCTGTAAGCGATTGTATAACACTGCCCGTAATGCCAGAGGAATTAAAAGCAGCGTCATCAGGCGCGAACACCGTAAACGGACCTGCACCATTAAGTGTTGAACCAAGATCTGCTTTCACAACAGCAGATTCCAGGATGGAATAATTACTATTCTCTGTAACGATATTAGTAATGGTTTTAGGACTCTCTTCAGCCTCATCCTTTTTACAGGAAGAAAAAGTCAACAACATGAATAGTAAGGCCAGTGGGGTCATTCCGAGTTTAGAAACAATGCTTCTTTTCATGATCTGGTTTTTGTAATGGTGATGATTATGGTTAATTAGTTCTTGTTCATTTCCATGTATGCTGCATCCAGTAATGCTTCCGCTTCCAGGTTTTTCGAATAAATGGGCAGGTGAAAATCATGAAGTTTATTGAGCAGCCTGATGATCTCCATTTTTTCCTGGTGAGTAAGGTCTCCCGAAACGATTTGAGTGGCTTTGCGAACTTTTACCAATAGCTGGTCAAGCTTCTTAAGCCCTTTGGCAGTAATATTTAAAACTTTACTTCTTTTATCTGTTTCACAATTAGTTTGTTCTACCCAGCCTTGCTCAATAAGGCGATTGATGATCTGGATACCAGCCGGCTTTTCATGTACATTCTTTTTGATCAATTCCATCTTGGTGATGGAAGGATTGAATTTTAGTAGGATGAGGTATATCACATCATCAGGAGTGGAAAACTCGGACCCGTGAATAGCTGCTTTGAAATAGTTCTTACCAAAGCGGTTCATGTGAACGATGCTGGTGGCAATAATGCTTTCCGGGGTACGACCGCTTTTTTTACCTTCCCATTCTGGCTCATTGGCCGGGTTGTCTTCAGTATAGCTGTCCCGTAGCCATTTTTTGAAGCCATCAATATTGTTGGCATAGTTGTTTGAATTGGCATTTGAACTTTCAAACTGACTGCCTAATTCGATAAGGTCCTTTAATAACTGGTTATCCATTTTTTCCTGATTACTCCACAAAGCTATATAATAAAAGTATAAAAATATACTAAAAAGTAAAGAAAAAGGGTAAAATTATTCCTTTACGGCTGCTTGTACAATTTTAAAAGTATAAAAATCAACTAAATACAATCAAGAGATCCTCCTACAATTACCTGATCTTTTCCTATTTTCCACGCTGTAAAGCGTTTATTATTGCCCTGAAAAATTGAAGTATGAACAGGATTTTCCTTCTCATTTTACTACTGGATCTTTTTTTTCTTTCCTCACAGGCCCAAACCATCAGGGTGTTGACCTATAATACCCATCACTGTGAAGACATGAATGGTAAGCTCAATATTGAACATATTGCTTCGGTAATAAAAAAGGCTAACCCGGATATTGTTGCCCTCCAGGAATTGGACAGCATGACCAACCGTACCCATAAAGTTGACCAGCTTAAAGCGCTTGCTGAAGCGACCCATATGAATTACTTCTTTAGTAAAAGCATGGATTATGATGGGGGTGGATATGGGGTAGGAATACTTACAAAGTTCCCAATAGTTAATGCATTTATTACCAGGTTGCCCAATGTATCTGACCGGGAGCCACGAACCGCAGGTACGGTTGAATTGCAACTCGGAAAGAAAAAACGTTTCCTGTTTACTTCAGTTCATCTCGATTATGTGAAGGACTCCACGGAAAGGATCGCCCAGGCTTCAAAACTTAAAGAAGTGTTTTCTTCAAAGGAATTACCTTCTATCATCGCGGGCGATTTTAATGCGCCTCCCACAGAGACCACTATCAAAGACATCATGTATAGTGTTTATAACGATTCGGACCCTACAGGTAATACCCTGTCGCATCCTTCTGATGAGCCTAAAAGAAAGATCGATTATATATTGATCTCAAAAAATCATTCCTGGAAGAAGAAACATTATGAAGTCATCGCTGATAAGATCGGCTCTGATCACCGTCCCGTTTTGTCAGTAATTAAGTGGTAATTTTTTTTGAAGATTGCCGCCTTGCCGGTTCCGAGTGCTTCCCTTAAAGTCAATTATCTTTAAATCAAAAACATGGATTCAAAGGAACCAAAGTTGAAGGAAAGGGGAGGAAGCCCGGCCGACCACCTGGCCAATGAACGTACATTCCTGGCATGGATCCGTACCAGCATTGCCTTGATGGGATTCGGTTTCGTGATCGTAAAGTTCGCCCTGTTTATTCGCCAAATATCTGTTGCTCTTGGAGAAAAATCCATCATACCACCTAAAGGTTATTCTACAATGATTGGTGTGATCATGGTTGCACTGGGGGCTATCATGGCAACACTTGCTTTTATCAGGTACCGCAATATTGAAAAGCAGTTATCATCAAATTCCTTTTTCCCGTCTCAATGGCTTTCCGTGCTGGTTACTCTTAGCATAGTAATTGGCAGTATACTCCTGGTGCTGTATTTATTACCGAATATATGATGGCCACATAAGCATATTAACTTATTTTCGCCGCGGTGAAAATGTTTATCCTGAGATCAGTTGCCGGTTTCCTGCTTTGTTGTATGCTGTTGCATACTACTGGATTCTACATTGTACTGCAGGTGCATAAATTTCAGATGCGCAAAGCGACCAGGCAATTACTTTTGAAGGATCCTTCAAGTAGCTTTCTTACCCGGTTTACCTTCTCACAGGAAGAATTTGAACAGCTCGAGTGGGAGGAAGACGATGAATTTTTATTAGATGGCCATATGTATGATGTGGTAAGCAAAAAAATGGAAGACAATCATTGGCAAATCACCTGCCTGAAGGATGAAAAAGAAAAATCTCTTGCACAGTTATACCACCAGCACCTTGAAAAAGATGGACCGAAAAAACTGAAGCGAAGCATACCGCTATGGTCCTGGATTTATCTGCCCAGCGAAACAGGAATTATACTTGAAACCACTTTCACTTCCTGCTCTTATAAACTAATGTCAAATTATTTTCTTCCTCATTATTATCCTGATACGATAAAACCTCCACCACAATCCTTGTACGCTTAGTCAATCATTTTTCTTTTTATATCATATGCCGCATGCTTTTAAAATACATGCAGGGCTGTATTTTGACCTTTAAATTTTCTCTGTAATTAATCATGAAGCGAATTCTAATATTTGCCACCTTATTATGTGGCACGATAAACCTGTTTGCCCAGGCCAAAAGGGATACTGAAAAATACGATACACTAAACACCGTGGAGATCACCGCTACTTCTGCGCAAAATAAATCTGTACTTTACCAGCCCATTTCCATTTCAAAATTGCGCAGCCAGGAACTAAAAAGAGGAACAGGCCTTTTTCTTGATGATGCCATCAATACACATGTTCCGGGTGTTACCATGCAAAGGCGATCAGTGTCGGGCGGGCAGCAATTCAATATCCGTGGATATGGAAATGGCACCCGTGGAACTGCGGGCATCAGCAGCAACTTTGATGGACAGGGTTATAAGGTTTACCTGAACGGGATACCCATCACAGATGCGGAAGGCATTACCATGATGGATGATATCGACCTTGGCTCAATCGGTAATGTTGAAATTGTAAAAGGACCTGCAGGTTCTTTATATGGACTCGCTGCTGCAGGCGTAGTGAACCTTAATACTTTCAAAGCAGAACCTCATAAGACTTCCATCGGCCAGGAAGTAATGCTGGGAAGCTATGGGCTAAAACGTTTTAATACCAGCTTTCAATCATCCGGTGAAAAAGCATCGCTTTATGTGAACTATGGTTACCAGCAAACCGATGGTTATATGGCACACAATGCATCGGATAAGCGTTTCATTAATGTGAGTGGAAACTTCAAGGTTAGTGATAATCAATCCATTTCCGCTTACTTCGGTTATAGCGATGGTTATGATGAACGTGGTGGAGAGCTTACCATCGATCAATACGAGTCGGGTGACTATTCTGGTAATCCACGGTACATAAAAAACAATGCGCATTCGGCTGTAACAGGCTTTCGTGCAGGGTTAACCCATACTTACGATTTCAACGACCATGTTTCCAACAATACAACCATCTTTGGTTCCGGCATCAGTAACAACTCTTCTTCGGCTGCAGGGTGGACCGATAAAGCGCCTGTAAACTATGGATTAAGATCCACTTTTAATACCCGCTTTTCACTCAATGAAGGAATCAGTTTAAGTGGCATTACCGGCATTGAAGCACAGCAGCAGCGCGCACAAAGCATCGGTTACGCAATGGTGGCCGATAGCAATAAACTTGAAGGGTATAACAGGATCGGTGCAATGAAGAGTAACCAGTTCGGCATATCTTCCACCAGTTCTTTTTTTACTGAATGGACAATGATGCTTCCTTCCCAATTATCCCTGACGGCAGGTATTGGTTTATCGAACCAGCACCTTGAACTGAACGACCGGTTTTACGTGAATGGTTCCAACATGGCTCCCGCAGTATTTGAACGTTCTTACCGTAATATGCTTTCCCCACATGTTGCTATCAACAAAGTGTTTAACGAGAAAGTATCCATCTATGCGTCGTACAGTAAAGGTTACAAGCCGCCTGTAAGTTCCTATTTCTATATTCCCGTGATCGGCCAGGTAAATACAGATCTTAAGCCTGAAATCGCCAACCAGTTTGAGCTTGGATCAAAAGGAAGCCTTGGTAAGCTGCAGTATCAACTGGCTATTTTCAAAACCATTTTCTCCAATAAGATGACTTCTGTAGCAGTTCCTTTGAACAGCACCACAACGTATTACGCATATGTAGTGAATGGTGGAAAGCAGGATAATGAAGGACTTGAGCTTTCATTGAAGTACAGGCTTTACCAATCTTCTGAAGGATTTATCAGCGATATCGGGACCTTTGGTAACCTGGCTTATTCTCATTTCAGGTATAAGGATTTTCGCTTTGAAAAACTGGTGAATGGTGAAGTGAAGTCGGAAGACTATAGCGGCAAACAGGTGGCCGGTGTTCCCCCGGTAACTGCAAACCTGGGCTTTGATATTAATACAGCACCAGGACTTTATGCACATGCGACCTATTCGTACAGGGATCCTGTGATCTTCAGTTCGAATGGTGAAAATGAAACCAGGTGCTATAATCTTGTTCATGCCAAGCTTGGCCTGAAACGCAGTATTGGTGCGCATTTCAGTCTTGATGCCTATGCAGGCGTGAATAATTTAACCGGAACCCAATACTATTACATGGTGTTCGTTAACCAGCTTCCCGATGCCTATCTTCCAGCGCCTAAGGATGCGGAATTCTATGGAGGGGTGAAGCTTAATTATAATTTTTAAGTATTACTAGCTTTAAAAAAGAGAGGCAGTGTATTCTGCCTCTTTTTTTTATTTTGCCTTAATAAATTTTTCTTCAACATTCCAGCCTTTAATATTTACCAGCAACCTTTTCATGCTTTGATCACCCCTATATTCCAGGATGGTAGTTTTAGTTTCCCCGGGCAGAACAGATACATAATTATTGGAATAAAATACCGGTAATACTCTTTCGTGTGAACCTTCCTCTACAAGCGATATCCTGTTGAAAAACGCCACAGGCCCATTTGCGGGGTTCCTTATCGTTACAGCGATCCTTTGCTTATAGATCTTTCTTGCTTCCATTGTTGGTTCAGCCTTGCTCATTTGCTGCAGCCCGCTATAGATGCCCTTTTCATTAGCAAGCCAGTATAAGTTGTCACTCACCAATTCCGTTTGATGGTTAAATAATTTCAGTGATAAAAATATCCCTCTTTCTTTAGCCGCTGCTTCCACCTTTTCCTTCACAGCTGCCAGTTCCTGCACTGATGTGGCTTTTACCGAAACAGGCAACTTTTCCATTGCTATGGTTTTGCCCGAAAAATCGAGCAGGCTGAATTGAAGTTCAAGGCTGTCGAATGCCCTGAACAAATTATTCGCGACCATGATATTTCCTTTAACAGGATCATACATCACATGCACCGCTTCCCCGGCTTTTTTCAAACCATATAAACAGGCATTGGGATCAAGGTAATAATCATACATCTGTCCTCTTAAGGCCGTCCATGGGTTTTGGGTTTTCCAGATGATCACACCCGTGTACCAGTCCCACATATGTGAACTGAAACCTTCGATCAGCGCCCTGTACTGGTCGTAGTTTACCAGTTGTGCCTTACCTGCAAAATCCATAACATTTCGTGGTTCGCCATACCTGGCAATATGTTCATTATAGCCAATATACTTATGGTACTTCCACAC